>JAWWDH010000111.1:0-9380 GCA_033720015.1 Pseudomonas sp. | reverse complement strand
GGATGAAATTGTCGCGGCGATCCGCACCATCGCCAGCATGGCCGAGCGCATCGCCGACGCCACCGCGCAACAAAGCGGCGCGGTCAGCGACATTCGCGGGCACAGCGAGCGCATCCACACGCTGGGCAGCGACAACCTGCAACGTATTGGCCAGGGCCGCCAGCAAGGTAAGCAACTATTGCAACTCGGCGGCCAGCTGCACACCGCCGTGCAGGCCTTCCGGGTCTAAACGCGGCAATCTGTCGCGCACCATTTGGTGCGCAGACAAGACCGCTTACAGGCTGGAGCATGCACGGAGTCTTGCGCCTCCGTTATGATGCGACGACTCCCGTGTCACGAGCCTGCCATGCACCGTTTCCTCAGCTTGCTTCTGCTTCTGGTCGTACTGCCCGCCAGCGCCGGCCTGTTCGACAAGCCGCCTGTCCCCGCCCAACTGGGTTCAGCGCTGAACAACAGCGCCGACTTTTTGCCGGTACGCGAGGCCTTCAAGCTGAGCCTGCTCAGCAGCTCCAGCGAGTCGGTCAAACTGCGCTTTGTCGCTGCCGAGGGTTACTACCTCTATAAGCATCGCTTCAGCTTCAGCAGTGCGCCGGCTGATGTCCAGTTGGGACAGGTGATTCTGCCAGCAGGCCAGGCCAAGCACGATGCGTACTTCGGCGATGTGGAGGTGTACTACGAGGTGCTGGATGTCGAGGTGCCGGTCAACAACCCGGACAACCGAGCATTCAACCTCAGCGTCGACTACCAGGGCTGCGCCGATAAAGGCCTGTGCTACCCACCGGAAACCGAGGTACTGGCAATTGGCGACGGCGCAGCGTCCAGCAGTGCCAGCAGTGCTGGCACGGATACCGCAACGCCCTGGAGCTGGACTGATCTGGCGCTGTTTTTCCTCGGCGGTCTGGCCCTGACCTTCACCCCCTGCGTGCTACCGATGCTGCCGATCCTCACCGGCGTGGTGCTGCGTGGCCAGCCTGGCGGCCTGCGCAGCCTGGTGCTATCGCTGGCCTATGTCCTGCCGATGGCACTGAGCTTTGCCGTCCTCGGTGCGCTGATGGGCCTGTTTGGCGCCGAACTGAATTTACAAGCGCGCCTGCAATCACCCTGGGTACTGGTGCCCTTTGCAATTTTCTTCGCCCTGTTTGGCGCCGCCAGCCTGGGTTTCCTCGAACTGCGCCTGCCAGCGGCTATCGACGGCCCGCTGCAGCGCCTGAGCCAACGCCTGCAGGGCGGCACAATATTCAGCGCCGCCGCGCTTGGCGTGCTCTCCAGCGTGTTGGTTTCACCCTGCGTTTCTGCACCACTGGCCGGCGCGCTGCTGTACATCAGCGCCAGTGGCGACGCCCTCGGCGGCGGCCTCAAGCTGCTGGCTCTGGGCCTGGGTATGGGCGCACCGCTGGTGTTGTTCGCGGTCGGCGGCGGTGCATTACTGCCGAAATCCGGAACCTGGATGATTACGGTGCGTAACCTGTTCGGCGCCTTGCTGATGGCCGTGGCCATCTGGCTGCTCGAGCGCGTCGTACCCGGCCCGGTGAGCCTGGCGCTGTGGGGGCTGCTGGCGGCCGGAGTCGCACTCTGGCTTGGCGTACTGGAACTCACCCCGAAAACCCATCACCAAAAATTCGCGCAATTGCTCGGTCTGCCGCTACTGGTCTATGCCCTGGTGGCTTGGGTCGGCGCGCTGCAGGGCCAGGATGACCCCTTGCGCCCACTCGGGCGCACGCTCAGCAGCGCCGAGGCTACACAAGTGCAATCCGGCCAGTGGCAAACGGTCACCACCCCTGCCGAGCTGGATGCGGCTTTGCTCACGGCGAAACGCAACGGCCAGCCGCTGCTGCTCGATTGGTACGCCGACTGGTGCATCAGCTGCAAAGTGATCGAACGCGAAGTGCTCGCGGCACCCGAGGTTGGCCGCCAGTTGGGCGACTATCAGCTGGTGCGCTTCGACATCACCGACAGCAATCCCGCGCAACGCGCCCTACTCGACCGCTACCAGCTGTTTGGCCCACCGGCCATTCTGCTGTTCGACGGCCAGGGTGACGAATGGCGTGATTTGCGTGTCGTAGGTGAAGTGGATGCGGCGACCTTCGCCGCTCGCCTGACAACTGCACGCGAACGATTTTAGCGGCGCCAGTCATATATTTGCCGCAATATGCGGTCATCGTGTCGACTATTGCTGAGAACTGGACAGATTTGCGCTGTCGCGGCATAGTCCTGCGCAGTAGAAAAACAAGGATTAAGGATCATGGCGACCTTATTGGTATTGCACGGCCCCAACCTCAACCTGCTCGGCACCCGCGAGCCGGGAGTCTACGGCGCCGTCACCCTGGAGCAGATCAACCTCGATCTGGAGCGCCGCGCCCGCGAGGCCGGCCATCATCTGCTGTACCTGCAGAGCAATGCCGAATACGAATTGATTGAGCGCATTCACGCCGCACAGGGTGAAGGGGTCGACTTTATTCTGATCAACCCTGCCGCTTTTACTCACACCAGCGTCGCATTACGTGACGCATTGCTGGCAGTGAGCATCCCATTCATCGAAGTGCACTTGTCCAACGTGCACAAACGCGAAGCTTTCCGCCATCACTCCTACTTTTCAGATGTTGCGGTAGGGGTGATCTGCGGCCTTGGCGCCAGCGGTTATCGACTGGCCCTGGAGGCCGCACTCGAACAACTTGAACTTAAGCGCCCCTGACCTCACTGGGAGTTGAACCACTATGGATATTCGTAAAGTCAAAAAACTGATCGAGCTGCTGGAAGAATCCGGCATCGACGAACTGGAGATTCGCGAAGGCGAAGAATCCGTGCGCATCAGCCGCCACAGCAAGCAGCCGGCCTTTATGCAACAGCCGATGTACGCTCCCGCGCCTGCCGCCGCACCAGCAGCACCTGCGGCTGCGCCCGTCGCCGCCGCCGAAGCCGCCGCTCCAGCTGCAGCCAAATTGAACGGCACCGTGGTGCGCTCGCCAATGGTCGGCACCTTCTACCGCGCTTCCGGGCCAACCTCGGCCAACTTCGTCGAAGTCGGTGCGAGCGTGAAGAAAGGCGACATCCTCTGCATCGTTGAAGCGATGAAAATGATGAACCACATCGAAGCTGAAACCAGCGGCGTGATCGAATCCATCCTGGGCGAGAACGGTCAGCCGGTGGAATACGACCAGCCTCTGTTCACCATCGTTTGAACCGCGGAGAGCCAGCGATGTTGGAAAAAGTTCTGATCGCCAACCGCGGCGAGATTGCCTTGCGCATCTTGCGCGCCTGTAAAGAGCTGGGCATCAAGACCGTCGCGGTGCACTCCACCGCCGACCGCGAACTGATGCACCTGGGCCTGGCCGACGAGTCGGTGTGCATCGGCCCGGCCTCTGGCGCGCTGTCTTACCTGCAGATTCCGGCGATTATCGCCGCCGCCGAAGTGACTGGCGCGACCGCCATCCACCCCGGCTACGGCTTCCTCGCGGAAAACGCCGATTTCGCCGAACAGGTGGAAAACTCCGGCTTCGCCTTTGTCGGCCCGACCGCTGAGACCATCCGCCTGATGGGCGACAAGGTGTCCGCCAAGCACGCCATGATCAAGGCCGGCGTCCCCGTGGTACCCGGCTCCGACGGCCCGCTGCCGGAAGACGAAGAAACCGCCCTGCAGATTGCCCGCGAAGTCGGCTACCCGGTGATCATTAAAGCCGCTGGCGGCGGCGGTGGTCGCGGCATGCGCGTGGTGTACAAGGAAGAAGACCTGATCAAGTCGGCTAAGCTGACCCGCAGCGAAGCCGGCTCGGTATTCGGCAACCCAATGGTCTACCTGGAGAAGTTCCTCGGCAATCCGCGTCACGTGGAAGTCCAGGTGCTGTCCGACGGCCAGGGCAACGCCATCCACCTCGGTGACCGCGACTGCTCGCTGCAGCGCCGCCACCAGAAGGTCTTGGAAGAAGCGCCAGCACCAGGCATTGATGAAAAAGCCCGCACCGAAGTGCTGCAACGCTGTGTCGATGCCTGCATCGAGATCGGCTATCGCGGTGCTGGCACCTTCGAGTTCCTCTACGAAGACGGTCGCTTCTACTTTATCGAGATGAACACCCGCGTGCAGGTGGAGCATCCGGTATCGGAGATGGTCACCGGCATCGACATCGTCAAGGAGATGCTCAGCATCGCCGCTGGCAACAAGCTGTCGTTTACCCAGGACGACGTGGTGATTCGCGGCCACTCGCTGGAATGCCGAATCAACGCCGAAGACCCGGACAACTTCATGCCCTGCCCCGGTAAGGTCAAGCACTTCCATGCCCCCGGCGGTAATGGCGTGCGGGTGGATTCGCACCTGTACAGCGGCTACACCGTACCGCCGCATTACGACTCGCTGATCGGCAAGGTCATCACCTACGGCGCCACTCGCGAAGAAGCCATGGCGCGCATGCGCAATGCCCTGGACGAGATCGTGGTTGACGGCATCAAGACCAACGTCCCGCTGCACCGCATGCTGGTCCGTGACAAGGGCTTCTGCGAAGGCGGCGTGAATATTCACTACCTAGAGAAAAAACTGGGTATGGATAAGCATTAAGAACCGCTGCCTGTCAGCGCTACTGAAATGCTAAACAAGGGCTGCCATTAGGCGGCCCTTGTTGTTTCCAGTAGCTAGGCGGTGGCAGCCGCACCACCGCTTCAAGTAAGCTGCGCGCCTATTTGCGCCATCACGCCACACTGCTTACGAGGTTTCCCATGCCCTGGTTACAAGTCCGTCTCGCCATCACCCCGGAGCAAGCGGAAACCTACGAAGACGCACTGCTGGAAGTGGGCGCCGTGTCGGTGACCTTTATGGACGCCGAAGACCAGCCGATTTTCGAGCCGGACCTGGGCACCACGCCGCTGTGGTCGCACACCCACCTGCTCGCTCTGTTCGAAGCCGATACTGACGCCAACGCGGTATTCGCTCATTTGCAGTTGCTGACCGGCACCGACTTGCCAGAGCACCACGCCGAAGTGATTGCCGACCAGGACTGGGAGCGCAGCTGGATGGATGGCTTCCAGCCGATGCGCTTCGGCCAGCGCCTGTGGATCGTGCCGAGCTGGCATGCCGCACCGGAGCCAGATGCGGTTAATCTGCTGCTCGATCCGGGCTTGGCGTTCGGCACCGGCACCCACCCGACCACCGCGCTATGCCTGGAATGGCTAGACGGCCAAAACCTGCAAGACTGCAGCGTGATCGACTTTGGTTGCGGCTCGGGCATTCTGGCCATTGCCGCCCTGCTGCTCGGCGCGCCGCAGGCAGTGGGCACCGATATCGACATTCAGGCCATCGAAGCCTCACGCGACAATGCCGGACGTAATGGCATCGAGCCCGCGCGCTTCCCGCTCTACCTGCCCGAAGACATGCCACAGGAGCCGGCCGACGTGGTGGTTGCCAACATCCTCGCAGGGCCACTGGTAGCCCTGGCTCCACAGATCACCCGCCTGGTTAAAGCCGGTGGCCGCCTGGCATTGTCGGGCATCCTCGCCGAACAAGCTGAAGAGGTGCGCGCCGCTTATGACGCCGCCTTTATCCTCGACCCAACTGCCGACAAAGACGGCTGGGTGCGCATCAGCGGCATACGCCGCTAACCGCGCCAACTCGCACAGCTGCTGTATTAGCCAGCACTTGCGTTAGACTAACCGCCTTGTTTCGCCTGAGCGCAGGCCGCCGGATCCCGCATGACCCAGAGCTTCGTCACCCAGTGCCCCCATTGCCGCACCAGCTTTCGCGTGAACCTCACGCAGCTGGGCGCTGCCCATGGAGCCGTGCGCTGCGGAGCCTGTCTGCATGTGTTCAATGCCGCGCAGCAGCTGCGTGAACAGGGCCAGCAGCTGCCAGCCAATCCAGCGCCACCCCCACCTGCGCCACCCGCCGCACATCAGGTAGAGCCGAACAGCGCCGCGCCGACCAGCCACAAAGCCAACGACAACCTGTGGATCCATGATGACCTGGATCTCGACAGCCTCGACCTGGATGAAGAACTGGCTAAGCTTGAGGCCCAGGAACAACAGCTGTCCAAGCAGTTTCTGGCAATCGATGACGCGCCAAAATACGCCGAAAACTTCCTCACCCCGCAAGCCACAGAGCGCGACCCGCACGACGAGCGCTGGGCCGAAGCCCTGCTGCACGATGAGTTAAATACGCCAACTGCCAGCCTGACTGGCAAGCCGCAAACTTTGACGCCGCCAGCCGCCAGCAGCGCAACTGATGACGATTCGCCAGCCAAGCTTGACGCCAACGGCGGTCATAGCCCGGCACTCGACGCCGAGCAGATTGACTTGCACGCTAAGCGCGAGCCTTTTAGCGAGCCAGCAGACAGCCCGCTGGATGAACAACCGCGCCCCGCCGCGGCGAAAAAAACCGAGCGCAACGAGCCTGAATTGCGCGACGAGCACCTGTTCGAGCTGGATGACGAGCCCTTAGAACTGGGCTGGCAGCCGCCGAAGAAACCCTGGGGCCGCTGGATTGGCTGGGGCGTGCTGAACCTACTCGGCGCCAGCGCCCTGGCCGGCCAATACGTGATCTATCACTTTGACGAGCTGGCGCGCCAGGATCAGTACCGCCCCTGGTTTGAACAACTGTGCCCTGCCATCGGCTGCCAACTGCCGTCCAAGGTTGATATCAGCCAAATCAAGAGCAGCAACCTGGTGGTGCGCAGCCATCCCGAGTTCAGCGGTGCACTGGTGGTCGACGCCATCCTTTACAACCGCGCCGCATTCTCGCAGCCCTTCCCGCTGCTGGAAATACGCTTTGCCGACATCAACGGTCAGCTACTTGCCAGCCGTCGCTTCAAACCCAGCGAATATCTGGCCGGCGAGCTGGCCGGCAACGCGGAAATGCCGCCGCAAACGCCGATCCACATATCCCTGGACATCCTCGACCCAGGCACCCAGGCGGTGAATTACAGCCTGAGCTTCCACTCGCCGGAATAGCTCGCATAAAGCGGATTGATTGGGAATCCGCCGCAACCAAACCCTTCGCGATAAGCCGACAGCTGTTCATAATTTGTTCAAAACAGCCTTTCTCCGGTCATCCAGAGCGGGTATCATGCCCACCCTTTTTCGCACTCTCCTATTTGTTCAGCAGCTGGTCTCTTGAGCAGGGAAGCCCTATGTCGGCGCTATGCATCGGCCCATACACATTGCCAAACTCGCTGATCCTCGCCCCCATGGCGGGCGTCACAGACCAGCCGTTTCGTCAGCTGTGCAAGCGCATGGGTGCCGGTTTGGTGGTGTCGGAAATGGTCACCAGCGACATGCGCCTGTGGCATACCCGCAAGTCGAGCCTGCGCATGATTCACGACGGTGATCCCGAGCCGCGCTCGGTACAGATCGCCGGCGGCGACCCGCAGATGCTTGCTGAGGCGGCACGCAAGAACGTTGAGCTGGGTGCGCAGATTATCGACATCAACATGGGCTGCCCGGCCAAAAAGGTCTGTAACAAGGCTGCCGGCTCCGCCCTGCTGAAAGATGAAGCATTGGTTCGCGAGATTGTTCAGGCCGTGGTCGCCGCCGTCGATGTACCGGTGACCCTGAAGATCCGCACCGGCTGGGACCGCGAGAACAAGAACGGCGTCACTGTGGCGAAGATCGCCGAAGACGCCGGGATTGTTGCGCTGGCCGTGCACGGCCGTACGCGTGCCGACCTGTACATGGGCGACGCTGAGTACGACACCATTGCCGCGATCAAGCAGGCGGTGTCAATTCCGGTACTGGCCAATGGCGACATTGATTCGCCACAGAAGGCCAAAGCCGTGCTGGCCGCCACGGGCGCCGACGGCCTGTTGATTGGCCGCGCGGCGCAGGGCCGGCCGTGGATATTCCGTGAGATCGAGCACTACCTGCGTACCGGTGAACCGCTCCCGGCGCCCAGCATGTGCGAGGTGGAACGCATTCTGCTTGAACACCTGGCTGCACTGCACGTCTTCTACGGCGATGTAATGGGCGTGCGTATCGCCCGCAAGCATGTCAGTTGGTATCTCGCAACCTTGCCGGGCGCCAAGGAGTTTCGCGCCCAATTCAATCGTCTGGACAGTACGGACGCGCAGTGCGCCAACGTTCGCGAGTTTTTCAGCGAACGGCATAACAATGGAGAAGGGGTGGCCGCATGACGATGTTGACCGAGACTTTAGGAAGTGACATGGCTCCTGCGAGTGAAAACAGTAGTTTAAAGCAGCACCTCAATACGCCAAGTGAAGAGGGGCAAACCCTGCGCGGCAGCGTTGAGAAGGCTTTGCACAACTACTTCGCCCACCTTGAGGGCGCTGACGTCTGTGACGTCTACAACCTGGTGCTGACCGAAGTGGAAGCGCCGCTGTTGGAAACAGTGATGAACTACGTCAAGGGCAACCAGACCAAGGCCTCCGAGCTGCTCGGCCTGAATCGCGGCACCCTGCGTAAAAAACTCAAGCAATACGACCTGCTGTAACCCCGAACTCCCGAAAAGGGCGGCCCACATGAGCCGCCCTTTTTGCTGATACTTCCGCCCTGATGGACTCTGAAATGACCGACCAGACCACCCGCCTCCCCGTTCGCCGCGCCTTGATCAGTGTTTCCGACAAGACCGGCATCCTTGAGTTTGCCCGTGAGCTCGTCGCCCTCAACGTGGAAATCCTCTCCACCGGTGGCACCTACAAGCTGCTTAAGGACAACGGCGTCCCAGCTGTGGAAGTGGCCGACTACACCGGATTCCCGGAAATGATGGACGGTCGCGTCAAGACCCTGCACCCGAAAATCCATGGCGGCATCCTCGGCCGCCGCGCCCTCGACGGTGCAGTGATGGACGAGCACGGCATCAAGCCGATCGACCTGGTGGCGGTCAACCTCTACCCGTTCGCCGCCACCGTAGCCAAGCCTGGCTGTGACCTGGCCGACGCCAACGAAAACATCGACATCGGCGGGCCGACCATGGTCCGCTCCGCCGCCAAAAACCATAAAGACGTGGCCATCGTGGTCAACGCGGGCGACTACGCCGGCATCGTCGAAAACCTCAAAGCCGGCGGCCTGAGCTACGCCCAGCGCTTTGACCTGGCGCTAAAAGCCTTCGAGCACACCGCCGCCTATGACGGCATGATCGCCAATTACCTGGGCACCATCGAACAGAGCCGCGACACGCTGAGCACCGCCGAGCGCAATCTGTTCCCGCGCACCTTCAACACCCAGTTCATCAAGGCGCAAGACATGCGCTACGGTGAGAACCCGCACCAGCAAGCCGCGTTCTACGTCGAGCATGCCGACGAAGCCTGCGTGGCGACCGCCGTGCAGTTGCAGGGTAAAGAGCTGTCGTTCAACAACGTGGCCGACACCGATGCCGCGCTGGAGTGCGTGAAGAACTTCGACCAGCCCGCCTGCGTCATCGTCAAGCACGCCAATCCCTGCGGTGTGGC
>JAWWDH010000110.1:0-9407 GCA_033720015.1 Pseudomonas sp. | reverse complement strand
GCTTTGACATTCAGCGCATCGATGCAATTCAAACAAGCGTATGTTTTTACGTTGACAGCCCCCTGTGCTTCCTCATACCCTCGCGAAACTTTCACCGTACCGGGATTGAGCGGACGTGGGCAGCATCTACCTGATCAGACATGGCCAAGCCTCATTCGGTGCCGACGACTACGATGTGCTATCGCCCATCGGAGTTCGCCAGGCCGAAGTACTCGGCGCGCACCTCGCACAGCTCGGCACGCGCCTTGATCGCAGCGTCAGTGGCAGCCTGCGTCGCCAGCAACACACGGCCAACAGCGCCCTGCAGCAGTTGCGCGCGGCTGATATCGCGGTACCGACGCTGGAAACTGATGCGGCATTTAATGAATTTGATGCCGACGCGGTGATCCGCAGCCTGCTCCCGGACATACTGGGTGAAGAACCAGAAGCCCTGCACATCCTGCGTAATGGCGCGAATAACCGCGCCGAATTTCAGCGCCTGTTCGCCAAGCTGATTGGTCGCTGGATTTCGGGAGAACACGACAAGCCGGAACTGCAAAGCTGGCAAGGCTTCGTCGAGCAAGTCCAGGGCGGCCTCGCCCGCCTGCTGGAACAGGCAGAGAGCAAACAAAACATCGCCGTATTCACCTCCGGTGGCACCATCACTGCCCTGCTCCACTTGATTACCGGTATACCGCCTGCGCAAGCGTTTGAGCTGAACTGGCAAATTGTTAACACCTCACTGAGCTGCCTGAAGTTTCGCGGCAGCCAAGTGAGCCTGGCTTCCTTCAACAGCCATGTGCATTTACAGCTGTTGAAGACGCCGGAGCTCATCACTTATCGCTGAGCTACGGCCCACTGCACCCATTACGGGCGCTAGAAAACCTGAGAAAAAGGAAGAAACCATGAGCGTTGCAGACATCGTCAATACCATGCAGTCCAAATTCAACGCCTCGGCCGCTGCCGGCCTGGATCTGGTGTTCCAGTTCAACATCGAAGACGGCGAGAACTACGCCCTGATCGTCAAAGACGGCACCTGTGCCGTTGAGCAAGGCGACAACCCTAACGCCAGCGTGACCCTGATCATGGATACCGAAACCCTGAAAGGCATCACCACCGGCGAAACCGATGGCATGCAAGCCTTCATGTCCGGCAAGCTGCGCGCCGAAGGCGACATGATGCTGGCTATGAAGCTGAGCGAGCTGTTCCCGGTTTAAGCGGTAAAGCATTAACGTTTCAAATAAAAAACCGGAGTCCTAGACTCCGGTTTTTTATTGTGCGCAGCACTTACCTGCTGCCGTAGTGGGACGCTTTAATCGCGGCGGTGTACCGTCTGGCCCGCGGCGAAGGTTTCCTTGATCGCACGGTCGTCACCCAGCATGGTCAGGGCAAACAACTTCTCATCGAGCGTCTTGGCTTGCTGCATGCGGTAGCTGATCAGTGGCGTAGCGTTGTAATCGAGTACCACGAAGTCGGCGTCTTTACCGGGCAGGAAGTTACCCAGCTTATCGTCCAGATACAGCGCGTTGGCGCCGCCCAGCGTTGCCAGGTACAGCGACTTGAACGGGTCGAGTTTCTTACCCTGCAACTGCATGACCTTGTAGGCCTCATTCAGCGACTGCAGCTGGCTGAAACTGGTACCGGCACCGACATCGGTACCCAGGCCGACGCGTACGCCATGCGCTTCCAGCTTATTCAGATCAAATAGGCCGCTGCCGAGGAACAGGTTGGACGTCGGGCAGAACGCCACGGCCGAGCCGGTTTCCGCCAGACGCTGGCACTCGTCATCGCACAGGTGTACTGCATGGGCAAACACCGAGCGCGCGCCGATCAGCTTGAAGTGATCGTACACATCCAGGTAACCCTTGCGCTCCGGGAACAGCGCCTTGACCCAGTCGATTTCCTTGAGGTTCTCGGACAGGTGGGTGTGCATGTACAGGTCCGGGTATTCACCGAACAATTTGCCTGCGAGCGTCAGTTGCTCCGGGGTGCTGGTTGGGGCAAAACGTGGGGTTACCGCGTAATGCAGGCGGCCTTTGCCGTGCCAGCGCTCGATCAACTCTTTGCTGTCGGCATAACCGGATTCAGGGGTGTCGGTCAGGTAATCCGGTGCATTGCGATCCATCAGCACCTTGCCGGCGATCATGCGCAGATTCAGCGCCTCGGCGGCTTCGAAGAAGGCGTCTACCGATTGCTTGTGCACACTGCCGAACACCAGCGCCGTGGTAGTGCCGTTGCGCAGCAACTCCTTGAGGAAGATGCCGGCCACATCTGCAGCATGGGCCTTGTCGGCGAATTGCCGTTCGGTGGGGAAGGTATAGGTATTCAGCCAATCCAACAGTTGTTCGCCGTACGAGGCGATCATCCCGGTTTGCGGATAGTGGATGTGGGTGTCGATAAAACCGGGGGTGATTAGCGCATCACGGTACTCGGTGACCTCCACACCCTTGAGTGTGGGCAACAGCTCAGCCGCCGGGCCAACATTGGCCACCTGACCGTCTTCGATCACCAGCAGGCCGTCTTCGAAGTATTCATAGGAGTGCTCAACGCCCACCACGGCCGGATCGGCAAGGCTGTGCAGGATGGCAGCGCGGTAGGCTTTCACTTGGCTAGTCATGTAACGCTTATCTCAATCTATGGAATTGGTCGTCCAGGTGCACGAGCGCCTGGGCCGCTATTCAGGCCTGGCTGCGACGTGAGGCGGGCAGTAGCTTGGCAACGCTGGGTTGGCCTTTTTTGCTTTCTTGGCCAAAGGCAGCGTTGTAGGTGGCGATTACTTCGCCGGCGATGGACACCGCGATCTCCACCGGCAGCTTGCCTTTGACCTCGGCCAGGCCCATGGGGCAACGCATGCGCGCCACCACAGCAGGATCGAAACCGCGATCACGCAAGCGGTGTTCGAATTTTACGCGCTTGGTCTGCGAACCGATCAAACCGTAATAGGTGAAGTCGTTGCGCTTGAGGATTGCCGCGGTCAGCTCCAAGTCGAGCTGATGGTTGTGGGTCATCACAATAAAGTAGCTGCCGGTGGGCATGCGCTCGATTTCGTCGACCACCTCTTCATTGACCACCTTTTCCACGTTTGCCGGGATCTGCTCAGGAAACTCGTTTTCCCGCGAGTCGATCCAGCGCACCTTGCACGGCAGGCTGGCGAGCAGCGGCACCAGGGCACGGCCGACGTGGCCGGCGCCGAATACGGCGATCTGCGCCTGCGGTTGGCCCATGGGCTCGAACAGCACCACGGTGGCGCCGCCACAACACTGGCCGAGGCTGGCGCCCAGGCTGAAACGCTCCAGGCGAGTGTCCTGGCTGCGGTTGTCGAGCATCTCGCGGGCCAGTTCCATCGCCTTGTATTCCAAGTGGCCACCGCCGATGGTCTCGAAAATGCGCTCAGCAGTGACCACCATTTTCGAGCCGGCATTGCGTGGCGTAGAGCCTCGTTCTTCGATAATGGTCACCAGCACGCAAGGCAGGCCTTGCTGCTGCAGTTCGGCGAGGGCGTTGATCCAGCTCATTTGCTCAGCCTCCAGGTGGGTGGCAGCTGTCCGGGGCGCGGTAGGCGCCAGTTGCTCGGCGACGGATCCAAGATTGGAGTCGGTACCGGACGTGTGGGGTGTTTATTCGGTTCGGTGTTTTTTGTCATTGTTGTACACCTGCTGTGTTTTTTGTTCGCACCTTGGTGGATAACCGCAGCACATGCCCCCGAGACGCTGATGGCCTCACGCCGGTTCAACCGTTGCAGTGGCGGCCGACTTGGCGTTCTGCTGGAGCTTTTTCATTTGTTCCACACCCCAAAGCACGCGCTCCGGTGTAGCAGGGGCGTCGATGTTTGGCTGTACCCGGTAGTCAGCGAGGCTGGCCACGGCGTCCTTGATCGCGCACCAAGTGGCGATGCCGAGCATAAACGGCGGCTCACCGACGGCCTTGGAATGGAACACGGTGTCTTCCGGGTTCTTGCGGTTTTCCACCAGCTTGACGCGCAGGTCCTGCGGCATGTCGGCGATGGCCGGAATTTTGTAGCCAGCGGGACCATTGGTGACCAGCTTGCCTTTGTTGTTCCACACCAGCTCTTCGGTGGTCAGCCAGCCCATGCCCTGAACGAAGGCGCCTTCGACCTGACCGATGTCGATGGCCGGGTTCAGCGAGGCGCCGACGTCATGCAGGATGTCGGTGCGCAGCATCTTGTACTCACCGGTCAGGGTATCGACGATCACCTCGGAACAGGCGGCGCCATAGGCGAAGTAGTAGAACGGACGGCCGGCAGCTTTGTCACGGTCGTAGAAAATCTTCGGCGTGCGATAGAACCCGGTGCTGGAGAGCGAGACCTGGCCGAAGTAGGCCTTTTGAATCACTTCCTCGAAGCTCAGGAACAGTTCACGCACACGCACCTGGCTGTTACGGAATTCGACGTCTTCCGGGGTGACCTTGTATTCGCGCACCAGGAAGTCGACCAGGCGCAGCTTCAGCGTTTCGGCGGCGTTCTGCGCGGCCTTACCGTTGAGGTCAGTACCGCTGCTTGCTGCCGTCGGCGAGGTGTTCGGCACCTTGTCGGTGTTGGTGGCGGTGATCTGGATACGCGAGATATCCACCTGCAACACTTCGGCAACGATCTGCGCGACCTTGGTGTTGAGACCTTGGCCCATCTCGGTGCCACCGTGGTTCAGGTGAATCGAACCGTCGGTGTAGATGTGGATCAGCGCGCCGGCCTGGTTGAGGAAGGTGGCGGTGAAGCTGATGCCGAATTTAACCGGAGTCAGTGCCAGGCCTTTCTTCAATACCGGGCTTTTGGCGTTAAACGCGCGGATTTCTTCACGGCGTTTGGCGTAGTCACTGCTGGCCTCCAGTTCGGCGGTCATCTCGTGGATGACGTTGTGCTCGACGGTCTGGTGGTAGTGGGTGACGTTACGCTCGGTCTTGCCGTAGTAATTAGTCTTACGCACTTCCAGCGGGTCTTTGCCTAGGCTGCGGGCGATCGCATCCATGATCTCTTCGATGGCGACCATCCCTTGCGGGCCGCCAAAGCCGCGGTAAGCGGTGTTCGAGGCGGTGTTGGTCTTGCAGCGGTGACCATTGATGGTGGCGTTGCCGAGGAAATAGGCGTTGTCGGAGTGAAACATCGCGCGGTCGACAATCGAGCCAGACAGGTCGGGCGAGTAGCCGCAGTTGCCGGCCAGTTCGATTTCGATGCCATGCAGCAGGCCGTTGTCGTCGAAGCCGACATCGTATTCGACATAGAAGGGGTGACGCTTGCCTGTCATCTGCATATCTTCAACACGCGGCAGACGCATCTTGGTTGGCCGGCCGGCGAGGTGCGCAATCACTGCGCACAGGCACGCCGGGCCAGCCGCCTGGGTCTCCTTGCCGCCGAAGCCGCCACCCATGCGGCGCATGTCGATAACAATCTTGTGCATCGGCACGCCGAGCACTTCGGCCACCAACTTCTGTACTTCGGTGGCGTTCTGCGTCGAGGTGTAGACGATCATGCCGCCATCTTCGCTGGGCATCACCGAGGAAATCTGGGTTTCCAGATAGAAGTGTTCCTGACCACCGATATGCAGGCTGCCTTGCAGGCGGCGCGGCGCGGTGGCCAGTTCGGCGCTGGAATTGCCGATTTTGTGCTGATGGCTGTCGAGTACGAAGTGCTTTTTGCGCAGGGCATCGACCACGTCCAATACCGGTTCGAGGTCTTCGTATTCGATGATCGCGGCCATGGCCGCCTTGCGTGCGGTTTCCAGGCTGTCGGCGCCGACGGCGAGCACCACTTGGCCAACGTATTCAACCTTGCCGTCTGCCAGCAGCGGGTCACCGGCCACCACCGGGCCGATATCCAGTTGGCCCGGCACGTCTTCGGCAGTAATCGCAATAGCGACACCGGGAATGGCGTAACACGGGCTGGTGTCGATGTTGATGATGCGCGCGTGTGCGCGGTCGCTCATGCGGGCATAAACGTGCAGCTGGTTAGGGAATTCCAGACGGTCATCGACGTAGGTGGCTTCGCCGGAGACGTGCTTGTCGGCGCTGTCGTGTTTAACGCTACGGCCAACACCGGTGGTGATATCGGCGCGGAACAGTTCGGCCAACTCGGCCTGGCTTTTGGCTACGTGATGGTTAGACATAAGCGGTCACCCGTGTTGCGACTTCTGGAGCCTGCATCTCAAGGAAGAATTTACGCAGCAAGTTCTGCGCGATGAGCAGGCGGTATTCCTTGCTGGCGCGGAAGTCACTCAGTGGGGTGAAGTCCTCGGCCAGCGCGGCGCAGGCGCGTTCGACCACGTCTGGATACCAGGCCGAGCCTTGCAGCGCGGCTTCACAGGCAGCGGCGCGTTTCGGGATAGCCGCCATGCCGCCAAAGGCGATGCGCGCGCTTTGCACCACGCCATCTTCGACCACCAGGTTGAAAGCGGCGCAGACGGCGGAGATGTCATCGTCCAGGCGCTTGGATACCTTGAAGGCGCGGAACGCCTGATTGCCCTGGTGACGCGGCACGATGATCTTCTCGATAAATTCGGCTTCCTGGCGTGCAGTTACCTTGTAGTCGAGGAAGTAGTTTTCGATCGGCAAGGTGCGGCTTTCGCTGCCTTGACGCAGCACGATCTGTGCACCCAACGCGATCAGCAGCGGTGGGGCGTCGCCAATCGGCGAGGCGTTGCCAATATTGCCGCCCAGGGTGCCTTGGTTACGGATTTGTAGGGAGGCGAAGCGATGCAGCAGCTCGCCGAAGTCCGGATAGTCCTGGGCCAGCGCTACGTAGCAATCGGACAGCGCGGTGGCAGCGCCGATCTCGATGCTGTCGGCGCTGACTTCAACGCGCTTCATCGACTCGATATGGCCAACGTAGATCATCACCGGTAGTTCGCGGTGGAACTGGGTCACTTCCAGAGCCAGATCGGTGCCGCCAGCCAGCAGGCGTGCTTCCGGGTTGGCCGCATAGAGGTCGGCCAGGTCAGCGACGGTCAGCGGCAGCAGGCAGCGCTTGTCGCCACTGTTGAGCTCGGCGGTTTCGCGCGGAGCGATGCTTTTCAGCTGGGTAACGGTTTGCGCTTCGCCGGCATCGAACTGGTCCGGCTGCTTCTGGCAGCAGGCTTGTTCGGCGGCATCGATAATCGGACGGTAACCCGTGCAGCGGCACAGGTTGCCGGCCAGGGCTTCCATGGTGTCGGTCTTGTCGAAGCCGCTGCTGTTTTTCTGCAGGGCGAACAGCGACATGACAAAACCAGGGGTGCAGAAGCCGCACTGCGAGCCGTGGCAGTCGACCATGGCCTGTTGCACGCTGTGCAGTTGGCCTTGGTGCTTGAGGTCTTCGACCGTGATCAGTTGCTTGCCGTGCAAAGAGGAGACAAAGGTCAGGCAGGAATTGAGGGTGCGATACCGCACGCGCTCGCCATCCAACTCACCGACTACAACGGTACAGGCACCGCAATCGCCAGAGGCGCAGCCTTCTTTGGTTCCCGACTTGCCTAAGTGCTCACGCAGGTAGTTGAGCACGGTGACGTTTGGATCGAGGGCGTGCTCAGTTCGCAGCTCCCGGTTGAGTAAAAACTGGATCAAGAACGACCTCCAGGCACTTTTATTGTTCTCGTAACAGGCTCTGCTGAAACGGCTGTGCAGGGCAGCACAGCGTTTCCACACGGCTTGGCATGAAGCAAATCTAGAGTTTTCTGACTTTAGGGTCAACAAATATTTGACTCTTTGGTCAGTTGGATATCATGCGATTCAGTTATGAGCTGGAAACGCCAGATGACGAGCATGCTTGCGGGCTGTTTTTGCGCAAAGCGCGAGACTGCGGAGGGGGAAATCAGTACAGAGAATGGGGGCGCGGCGGCCAGGGGACGTGCCTGTAAATATTGCTGACACAGCGCAGCGCAGCGCGCCAACGCATGACGCGGCGCTGTTCTGCAGTTGCGGTTTGAGCTAGGCGGTTGCCCGTTGTGTGGGCTTTATTGCCAGTCTTTCAGCGCTTGCTTGGCTGCCGGGTTCATTGGCTCGGCCAGCAAGCCGGCTGGCGTCAGGTTGATGCTGTAAACCGCCTCATCAGCCAGCGGTAGATAGGTCACCCGGCGTGCCTGCGGGTCGAAGACAAACAGGTCATGCGGCCCCAACCGCAGCCAGCGCCACAGATCGATGCCGTAAGGACTGTGCGCCAGTTCGACACCGGTGTGCAGGGCCAGGTTCTGCTGTTCGATGGAGAGGAAGCGCCCCGAGAGTTTTTCCAGGCGATAACCCGGCTGCAAGCCGATTAAAGCCGCCAGCCCCTTCCATTGCAGGAAGCGCGCATCCAGCTGCCAAAGATCGCCTTCCATGGTCAGCGTACGCTCACGTCCACCCTCCAACAGATTAACCCGATACAACGGGCCATCAGCCTTGAAGCTCAGTGTCGCTAGCGGTTGCCCTTCAGCAATCGGGGCATAGCTGCGCAAATCGTTGGCCAGCACGCCAATCAGCACCGCCAAGGCGAGAAATGCCAGGCCGCACGTGCCACGCAACCAGCCGAGAAACCACTGCCGAGTGAACAGTATGCGAACCGCAACAAAAGCGGCCAGCAACGCCAACAGCGCCGTTACCCATGCCAGTCCATCGTATTGCATCGCTGTGCATTCCTTATGTTTGAAATTGCCGGCATTATGCGCAGCTGCCAGGCTGACGAACAGCAAGTGCGCAGCACAATTAGACGCAGAGCGTGTTTTTCTGCACTGGTATCCATGGGGACCACCCTGCGCGACGTTAACAATCGCTTATGGCTGTCTCTATGGCGGCTACCTATTGGCCGTCGCTACATGCCCTTGAAAACCTCTCCGGTAACCTTTCATGATTTTCCCGTTCGAACTCAGCGTTGACCTGTCGACGCTGGCAATTCTCGCGCTGGTCGCATTTATCGCCGGTTTTATCGATGCCATTGCCGGCGGTGGCGGTTTGCTGACCATTCCCGCGCTGCTCACGGCCGGCTTGCCGCCGCATCTCGCGCTTGGCACCAACAAGCTCAGCGCGACCTTTGGCGCGGCCGCTGCCAGTTACACCTACTACCGGCGTAAATTGTTTGATCCCAGCCAGTGGCGCAATGCCTTGATCGGCACAGCCATCGGCGCCCTGCTTGGCGCGGCCATGGCGCAATGGCTGCCCTCGGCATGGTTAAACCAGATGCTACCTGTGGTGGTCTTTGCCTGCGGCCTGTACCTGCTGTTTGGTAAAACCCCAGCAGCGCCGCTGCTCGCCGATGCACCGATCGCCCAGGGCCGGCAATGGCCACAGAGCCTGAGCCTAGGCTTTTATGACGGCGTGGCGGGGCCGGGTACGGGGGCATTCTGGACGGTCAGCAGCCTGCTGCTCTACCCGCTTGACCTGGTTAAGGCCAGCGGCGTGGCCCGCAGCATGAATTTTGTCAGCAATATTTGCGCACTCAGCGTGTTTATCTTCAGCGGGCAAGTGGCTTG
>JAWWDH010000109.1:0-9412 GCA_033720015.1 Pseudomonas sp. | reverse complement strand
TGCTCAGTGGCGCGGCGGTGCTCGGCGGGATCGCCTTGGTGCTCAGCGCCAAACACCAACGCCCCTAGAGCGGCAACCTGGTTAGCCGGCCAATACCTTATCCAGCGCCTGTTCTAGCGTCGCCACAGTGCGCTCAATATTGCCCAGTTTATCCAGGCCAAACAGGCCCAGGCGGAAGGTCTGAAAATCTGCGGGCTCATCGCACTGCAGCGGTACACCGGCGGCGATCTGCAGACCTAAGGCGGCGAACTTGCTGCCGTTCTTGATCTGCCCATCGTCGGTGTAACAGACCACCACACCCGGGGCTTCGAAGCCTTCGGCCGCCACGCTCTTGAAGCCTTTGCTGGTCAGCAGGGCGCGTACTCGATCACCCAGTTCCTGCTGTTGCTCGCGCACCTTGGCAAAGCCAATGGCTGCGGCCTCATGCATGGCCTCGCGAAAACGCGCCAGGGCATCGCTGGGCATGGTGGCGTGGTAGGCATGGCCGCCCTGTTCGTAGGCCTGCATGATCTGCAGCCACTTTTTCAGGTCGCAGGCAAAGCTGGTGCTCTGGGTTGCTTCAACGCGGGCCTGGGCCGCTTCACTGAGCATCACCAGGGCGCAGCACGGCGAGGCGCTCCAGCCTTTTTGCGGCGCGCTGATCAGCACGTCGATGCCGCACGCCTGCATATCCACCCAAAGGGTGCCGGAGGCAATACAGTCGAGTACAAACAGGCCACCCACCGCATGCACAGCATCGCCTACGGCACGCAGGTAGCCGTCCGGCAGGATCATCCCGGAAGAGGTTTCTACATGCGGGGCGAAGACCACCTGGGGCTTTTCTGCGGCGATGGTCGCCAGCACATCAGCCAACGGCGGTGGGGTAAACGCTGCCTGGCTGCCTCCAGCGACCGGACGGGCCTTGAGCACAATCGACTCGGACGGAATCTGGCCCATCTCGAAAATTTGCGTCCAGCGGTAGCTGAACCAGCCATTGCGAATCACCAGGCACTTTTGCCCGGTCGCCAGCTGGCGCGCGACGGCTTCCATGCCGTAAGTACCACTACCGGGCACGATAGCCACGGCATGAGCGTTGTAGACATCCTTAAGGGTACCGGAGATGTCCTTCATCACGCCTTGGAACGACTGTGACATGTGGTTGAGGGAGCGGTCGGTGTACACCACCGAATACTCGATCAGGCCGTCAGGGTCGATGCTGGGGTAAAGGTCAGACATGATGAGGCTCCAGTCAGAAAAGGCTTAGCCACGACCGTGCCCGAAGCTCACCGAAATGACAAGGTCACTGCCGCCTCGGTTAGAATGCCGGCCCATTGACCGCCGCGATCTCGCCATGACCACCACTGCCCAACAGCCCCCCTTGCGCGTTGCCATTATCGGCGGCGGCCCCGCCGGCCTGATGGCGGCTGAAGTGCTGGCGCGGAACGGCGTGCAGGTCGCGCTGTATGACGCCATGCCGTCGGTAGGCCGCAAGTTTCTCCTGGCCGGGGTCGGCGGCATGAACATCACCCACGCCGAAGCCAAGCCAGCGTTTCTCAGCCGCTACGGCCAGCGCCAGGCGGCAGTGGCCGAGTTGCTGCAAGACTTTGATGCCGACGCGCTGCGCGCCTGGATTCACGACCTAGGCATCGACACCTTTGTCGGCACCTCGGGTCGCGTGTTCCCCACCGACATGAAGGCCGCGCCGCTGCTGCGCGCCTGGCTCAAGCGCCTGCGCGAGTTGGGCGTGCAGATCCATACCCGCCATCGCTGGCTGGGCTGGGACACCCAGGGCGCATTGCGCATCAGTTCGCCGGCGGGGGAACAGGCTGTGCGCGCCGACGCCACATTGTTAGCCCTCGGCGGTGGCAGCTGGGCGCGCCTGGGCTCAGACGGTGCCTGGGTGCCACTGTTGCAGGCACGCGGCGTACAAATCGCGCCCTTGCAGCCGAGCAACTGCGGCTTTGATGTAGCGGCCTGGAGCCCCTTTCTGCGCGACAAATTCGCCGGCGCACCGCTGAAGAATGTCAGCCTGTGCCTACCCGGAGAAGCGCCGCGCCTGGGCGAGTTCGTGCTCACCGCCAGTGGTATTGAGGGCAGCCTGGTGTATGCCCTGTCCGCCGCCATTCGCGAGACTATCAACCAGCACGGCAGCGCCACCGTCCACCTCGACCTGCTGCCACAAACAGCGCTGGATAAGCTGCAAGCCGCCTTAAGCAAACCGCGCGGCTCGCAGTCGATGGCCAAACACTTGCACCGCCAGGCGGGGATCGATGGGGTCAAGGCGGCGCTGCTGCGCGAACAGGCCAGCAGCGCGGTCTTTAACGATCCCGCGCAGCTGGCCTCAACGCTCAAGGCCTTGCCGATTGAGCTGATCCGCCCGCGCCCGCTGGATGAAGCGATCAGCACAGCCGGCGGCGTACCCTTCGAGCAACTGGATGAGCACTTGATGCTCAAGCAATTACCAGGGACCTTCTGCGCCGGCGAAATGCTCGACTGGGAGGCACCCACCGGCGGCTACCTGCTGACGACCTGTTTTGCCAGTGGCCGCAAAGCGGCCCAAGGCCTCCTCGACTGGCTGCAAACCCAGGCCCAATAAGCCCCGCACGCGGCCTCAAACAGCTATGCTGGAACGAAACCGCCCCAGAGCAGTGCTCTGCCACGCGCACAGGTAATCCTTAGCTTTGATTCCTCTAGTGGTCTGCGACGACTCGAACATGGCGCGCAAGCAATTGATTCGCGCCCTGCCCGCCGAATGGCCGGTGACCATTAGCCAGGCGACTAATGGCCAGGAAGCACTGGCGGCTCTACGCCAAGGCCTTGGCCAGGTGATGCTGCTGGACCTGACCATGCCGGTGCTGGACGGCTATGAAACCCTCGCTGCGATCCGTGCCGAGGGCCTGACCTGCAAGGTGCTGGTGGTGTCCGGCGACGTACAGGACGAAGCCCTGCGCCGGGTCAAAGCGCTGGGCGCCGTGGCCTTTATCAAAAAGCCCGCCGCCCCCGCGCTACTGCGCAGCACGCTGATTGAACTGGGGCTTTTTGACCCCGCAGCCACCTCGACCGCGGTGGCGCAAACCGCCGTACTCGACAGCCTCAAGGTAAATTTCCGCGATCCCCTGCGCGAAGTCAGCAACGTTGCCATGGGCCGCGCCGCCGCGCTGCTGGCCAAGGCACTCGGGGTGTTCGTGCAGCTGCCGGTACCGCAGGTGAATATCTTCGAAGTCAGCGAACTGCACATGACCCTCACCGATGCCATGCACGGCGAACGCATGAGTGCGGTGTGTCAGGGTTTTATCGGTGACGGCATCGCCGGCGAGTCACTGCTGCTGTTTCATGACTCGGAAGTGGCCGACATGGCGCGCCTGCTCAACTGGCAGCCCAAGGACGAGCTGGAAACCTCGGAGATGCTCCTGGATCTGGCCAGCATCATCATCGGCGCCTGCCTCGCGGGGATCGCCGAGCAGATCGACGTGCGTTTTTCCCAGGGTCACCCGCAACTGCTGGGCCAGCACGCCTCCATCGAGCAACTGATTCAGCTCAACCAGCGGCGCTGGAAGAAAACCCTGGCAGTGGAAGTCAGCTACAGCCTGGAAGCACATAACATCCACTTCGACCTGCTGTTGCTGTTCACCGAAGACTCGCTCAAGCGCCTGACCAACAAGCTCAACTACCTGATGAACTAGGCGGTACGCATGCCCGCACAGATTGAGATTAAAGAGGTGCACTGGCTGCTCGACATCGTGCAGTGCATCGATGTCGGCGTCATCGTGCTCGACCGTCAGTACCAAGTTGAAGTGTGGAACAGCTTTATGGAAAACCACTCCGGCATGGGCCCGGATGAGGTGCAGGGTAAAACCCTGTTTAGCCTGTTCCCGGAAATCGACGAGGTTTGGCTAAAGCGCAAAGTCGATACCGTGGTGCAACTGGGCACCCGTGCATTCAGCCTGTGGGAGCAGCGCCCCTATCTGATGCACTTCAAGAATTACCAGCCGATCACCGGGCAGGAAGACTTTATGTACCAGAACGTCACCCTACTGCCTCTGGCGGGTGCTACGGGCGAGGTCGAGCATATCTGCGTGGTGATCTACGACATGACCGCCGCCGCGACCCACAAGAAGCAACTGGCAGCGGCGCTCGCCACCAGCCGCGCCTGAGATTATTTAACGAACTTACCCGGTTTGCCGGCTTTGCCGCCGAAGCTCGGCACTTTGCGCACAGCCTTGACCACCGGGGCCGCCGGCGCATCCGCTTCCATCCAACGGCCTAAGCTGCCGCCCTTACCACCGCCGACCACTTTCGGCTTCTTGGCCTTCTTCGGCTTTTTCACCACCTGGCCACCCGGTAGCGTCTGCGGGACGCGGTGATCAGGGATAAAGTCCGGTTCGTCGACGCGCTGCAACACCTGCTGGGTCAGGGTTTCGATGGCCGACAGCAGTTGCACCTCATCGGCGCAGACCAGCGACACCGCCTGCCCTGTAGACCCTGCTCGGCCGGTACGGCCGATGCGGTGCACATAATCCTCGGCGACGATCGGCAGATCAAAATTGACCACCAATGGCATGGTATCGATATCCAGGCCACGGGCCGCCACATCGGTGGCCACCAGCACCTTGACCTCGCCGTCCTTGAACCGCTGCAAGGCGCGCTGACGGGTGGCCTGGGGCTTATCGCCGTGGATCGAATCGGCGCTGATACCGTGGCGCTGCAGCTCGGCCTCTAGCTCATCGACGCCCTTACGGGTTTTCACGAACACCAGCGCCTGGCTCCAACGTTTGGCCTGATACAGGTGCAGGAACAGCTCGGTCTTGCGCTTCTTGTCCACCGGAATCAGCCACTGCTTGACCGACTTGGCCGCCGCATTGCGCGGGCTGACCTCGATGCTCAACGGGTCATTGAGCATCTCGCCGGCCATGCTGCGGATGGCTTCGGAGAAGGTCGCAGAAAACAGCAGGGTCTGGCGTTTTTTCGGCAGTGCGCGGAACACACTTTCCAGCTCGTTGGCAAAGCCCAGGTCGAGCATGCGGTCGGCCTCGTCCAGCACTAGGGTCTGCACCTGGTTGAACTTCACCGCTTTCTGCCGGTAAAGGTCGAGCAAACGCCCCGGCGTGGCCACCAGCACGTCCACCCCCTTGCGCAGCTTCATCATCTGCGGGTTGATGCTGACCCCGCCATACGCGGCAAAACTCCGCAGCGGCAGATGCTGACTATAAGTGATAAAGCTCTGCAACACCTGCTCGGCCAGCTCGCGGGTCGGTACCAGCACCAGCACGCGCACCGAATTGCTCGCCACCTCCGGCCCTTCCATCATCAGCCGCTGCAGCACAGGCAAGGCAAAGCCCGCGGTCTTACCGGTGCCGGTCTGCGCGGCGGCCATCAGGTCGCGGCCTTGCAGGATCGGCACAATGGCCTGCGCCTGCACTGCGGTGGGGGTTTTGTAGTCGAGGCTGTCGAGGGTGCGCAGCAGAGGCTCGATCAGGCCGAGGGAGGCAAAGGTCATAGGGTTACCACAAAGGGCTAAAAGTCGATGGCGCAGAGTTTATCCTGCCTGAGCACGGTGGGCCCGCTTGTGTTCAGCGAACAGCCGGGCCAGAAACACCGCGCCCGGATAAATCCGGGCGCGGTGAGCGTGCATGCAAGTGCCGAATTAAGGTTTGTGCGGACGCGCGAGGAATTCGTGGGATTGCATTTCCAGCAGACGACTGAGGGTGCGCTGGAACTCGAAGGTCAGGCGGCCGCCGGTATACAGGTCTTTGAGTTCCACCTCGGCGGAGAGGATCAGCTTGACGTTGCGGTCGTAAAACTCGTCCACCAGGTTGATAAAGCGCCGGGCCATGTCTTCCTTGGCCACACTCATTTGCTCGACGTTGGCGAGGATCACCGCATGGAAGATCTTGCCCAGCTCGATGTAGTCATTCTGGCTGCGCGGGCCATCGCACAGCTCGCGAAACTCAAACCAGGCCACATCATCGCCGACCTTGCGCGCGGTAATGGCGCGGTTCTCGATCATCAGCGGCTCGTTTTCCTGCACCGCGCAATGTTCGGGCAGCAGGCTGAGAAAGCTCTTCTGCAGGCTTTCTTCAGCGGCAGTACCCAGCGGCCAATGGAACAACTCGGCTTGCTCCAGCGCGCGCAGGCGGTAATCAATGCCGCTGTCGACGTTGACGATCTCGGTGTGCTGTTTCAGCAGGGCAATCGCAGGCAGGAAGCGCGCGCGCTGCAAACCATCCCGGTACAGGCCATCGGGCACGATGTTGGAGGTCGCCACCAGACTCACGCCGTTCTTGAACAGCTCTTCCATCAGGGTGGCGAGAATCATCGCATCGGTAATGTCGGAAACGAAAAATTCGTCGAAGCAAATCACCCGCGCCTCATCGGCAAAACGCTTGCCGATGATCGTCAGCGGGTTCTTTTCGCCCTTGAGGGTGCGCATTTCTTCGTGCACGCGCTTCATAAAGCGGTGGAAGTGCGTACGCACCTTGCGCTCGAAGGGCAGCGCGTCGAAGAAGGTATCCACCAGATAGGTCTTGCCACGGCCCACACCGCCCCAGAAATACAGCCCTTTAACAGGCTCCTGTGGCTTTTTGCCGAACAGCTTGCCAAACAAACCGGTCGATGCATTTTCGCTGGCGACCAAGTCGTCATACAGGCGCTGCAGATGGCGCACCGCAGTTTCCTGGGCCGCATCGTGGAAAAACTCAGGGCGCTTGAGGTCAGCCTGGTAACGTTCTAGGGGCGTCATAATTCGTTTAGAGCCTGTTCAATGTCTGCTGCGCGTCGGGCCTGCTGCGTTAGAAACAGGCTCGGTAAGCCGCTTGCGGATAACGCGCCTCAGCGCGGCCCCGAGTGCAACGAGTCATGCTCATGTACACCAGTACACTCCGCTTGATTCGCTGCGCTCACCCTATGGGCCAGCCGCTGGCTGTTACTACGCTGCGCTACGTTTCCGCCTGTTCCTGCCTTGCATGTCTCTAGCTCGCGAGCCTTGAGCAGGCTCTTGGCCGGGCAAGTAAAACGGGGGCGTCACTTTAGCGACGCCCCCGTTACTTGGCAATCGGCCAGCAGGGCTGCTCGGCGGAAATCTGCTAATGCAACCGTAGGATGGGTTGAGCCTGCGATACCCATCATTGACGGGCCCGCATGACTATCGCGCTGCTCACCCCATCCTACCGAGCGCTTATTCCTGCGGGGCCAAGGCCTCGCGCAGACGCTGAATCGCCGCTTGGCAGGCGCTGCTATCGGCGAACTCAGGGCTTTGCGCCACACATTCATCGTCCAACCAGACACCGAAGCCAGCGCCCTGCTCACGCACATCCAGTACGTCGCCAGACTGCAAGCGCTTGTTGACCATGCCTGCGGCCTTGCCGTCGGCAAAGGATTTGGACAGCAGCAACTGCTCGCCGGCGGCATCCAGCAGGCGGAAGCGGAAGCTGCCATCGTCGTCGCGGAAGCTGACAAAACGCGCGCTCTTTCCGGCTTTTTTCTTCTCGCTGGCGCCGCTGGCCGCCTGACTGCGGAAGGAGCGCAGGCCAACCGCTTCGCGCAGTTCACCAAGGAACGGCGTAGCGGTCTTACGTGCTTTGGCGGCACCGGCGAGAAGGATGTCCTCAAGGTCCGCCGGCTTGCTGATCAGCGCGTGATAACGCTCGCGCGCCTCACCCAGCTCGGCTTCCAGCAGGTTGACCAGCGCCTGTTTGGCCTCACCCCATGCCAACCCGCCTTCCAGCGCAGCGCGGAAATCCGCCTGCTGGGTCGGCGCGGCAAAAGCCTGATAGAGGGTAAACAGATGCGAGCTGTCGGGGTCTTTCGCCTCGCCCGGCAGTTTGGAGTCGGTGACGATACGCGCCACGGCATCCTTGAGCTGCTTGGCGCTGCCGAACAATGGAATGGTGTTGTCGTAGCTCTTGCTCATCTTGCGCCCGTCGAGGCCGGGCAAGGTCGCCACGTCTTCCTCGATCACCGCTTCGGGAAGGGTAAAAAGCTCTTTGCCCTGGCCAAACAGGTGGTTGAAGCGCTGCGCGATATCGCGGGCCATTTCCACGTGCTGGATCTGGTCACGACCGACCGGCACCTTGTGCGCGTTGAACATCAGAATGTCCGCTGCCATCAGCACCGGGTAGCTGAACAGGCCCATGGTGATGCCGGCATCCGGGTCTTCACCCTGCTCGACGTTCTTGTCCACCGAAGCTTTGTAGGCATGGGCGCGGTTGAGCAAACCCTTGCCGGCGACGCAGGTGAGCAGCCAGCACAGCTCGGGAATCTCGGGGATATCCGACTGGCGGTAGAAGGTTGCCTTGTCGGTGTCCAGCCCCAGTGCCAGCCAGGTAGCCGCGATTTCCAAGCGTGAACGCTGGATACGGGCCGGATCGTCGCACTTGATCAGCGCATGATAGTCGGCCAGAAAATAGAACGAATCGGCATCGGCGGCGCGACTGGCAACAATCGCCGGACGAATGGCACCGGCATAGTTGCCCAAATGCGGGGTGCCCGTGGTGGTGATGCCGGTAAGGATACGAGTGGTCATGGCGTTCGCTTATTCGGTTGAGCGTTTATCAGCGCTGCAGACAGTTCAAAGACGCGGCAGTAACAGATCTTTGAGATCCGTCAGCTTGCCGTGAAAAAAGTGTCCGCATTCTGCCACTTTCAGCAGCTCATGGGCACGCCCGAGTGCCGCCGACCACTGGTAAACCACCTGCGGGTCGATCACCTCGTCGTCTTCGGGCTGGATCAGGATCAGCGGGCAGTTGCTCGCCGGTGGTGTTTCCTCGCTCAGCCGGTGCACCGCCGGGGCCACCATAAACAGCTTGTCGAGCGTCACGCCCTGAGCCTCCAGGCGCGCGCCCAGCGCGGCGGCAACAAAACCACCAAAGGAGAACCCCAGCAGCGTCAGCGGCAACTGCGGGTATTGCGCGCGCAGCCAATGGGCCACGGCTTCGGCGTCATCTACCTCACCGCTGGTCATATCATGGCTGCCGGCGCTGGCACCGACACCGCGGTAATTAAAGCGCAAGGTGGCCAAGCCATGGTCGCGGGCGGTGCGCTGCAAGGTGGAAACCACCTTGTTGAGCATGGTGCCGCCTTGCACCGGATTGGGGTGGCAAATCAGCGCCACGCCACGCGCATCGGGGGTATCCAGCCACAGGGCTTCAAGTTGGCCACTGGGGCCGGCAATCATCATGGGGGTTTCGCGGGTGAGCAACAGGGAACTCCGTGACCTCGCAGTGGGTCGACTCGTCTAGCTACAGCCTGCGCCGCACACATCTCGGCTATACAGCGCAGGTTCGAGCCGTTAACGTAAAGCAAAGCCGTTTAGAGAGGAAGGACTCGTGGAACAGACGCTCACAGCCTGGTTGTTACCGGCCATCACCCTAGTAGCCGGCATCGCCATCGGCTTCCTGATTGCTCGCCTTGCGCCCAATGCGGCCCCCGGCCGCAC
>JAWWDH010000108.1:0-9442 GCA_033720015.1 Pseudomonas sp. | reverse complement strand
CGCGCTTCTAGCATCCAAGCAGGCAAGCTCGGTATTGCTATGCCAAGCTGGTCTTGGTCATTTCCTCAGGAGTTCCTCATGTCTCTGCGCGTCGCCGCACTACTTGCCGGCTGCCTATTGTTGGCGGCTTGCAACAAGGTCAATCAGGATAATTACGCCAAGCTCAAGCCGGGTATGAGCAAGGTTGAGGTCGAGAACTTGCTCGGTAAGCCTTCCGAGTGTGCTGGCGCTCTGGGCATCTCCAGTTGCACATGGGGCGATGAGCAGCGCTTTATCAGCGTGCAGTACGCCGGTGAGCAGGTCTTGCTGTTTTCCGGCAAGGGGCTGAAGTGAAGCGCTGGTTGGCGGTGCTGGTCGCAGCGGTAGCGCTGGCGGGGTGTGCCAACTCAGGCACCGGGGTGGTACCGCCGAAAACTGTAGAGCGGGTCGATCTGCAGCGCTATCAGGGCACTTGGTATGAGCAGGCGCGTTTGCCGATGTTCTTCCAGCGCCACTGTGCGCAGTCCGAGGCCATGTATACGCTGCAAGAAAATGGGGCGATTGGCGTGACCAACCGCTGCCGCACCTTCGATGGCGATATGCAGCAGGTGCAGGGCCAGGCCGTGGTTCAGGTGCCAGGCGAAACCAGCAAGCTCTGGGTGCGTTTCGACAACTGGGTGAGCAACTTGCTGCCGGGGCTGACCAAAGGCGAATACTGGGTGCTCTACCTGGATGACGACTACCAGACGGCGCTGGTCGGGCATCCCAATCGTCAGTACCTCTGGCTGTTGACGCGTGATCAGGAACTCAGCGCAGAAAACCGCGTGACCCTGCTCGAAGAAGCCCGCAGTCGTGGTTATGACACCGGTGAGCTGATCTGGCGGCGCACCGATGCCGAAATGGCCCTGCAGCGCTAAATCGGCTCAGCGTTTGGCTTTCGGGCTGTGCAGGCGGATGCGCAGCTGGGTATCCGCCGTGCCGTGCTCGAATAGGCTGTCAGCGGGTGTGGGTTTGCCGTTGAGCAGCGACGGGTTGGCGGAAAAACCCACCGGCTCCAACGGAATGCCACGCCGGCCTTGGTCGAGTTGGCCATTGCCATTGCTGTCCTGGTACAGCTCAATGGCGTAGCGTCCGGGCGGTAGTCCGCCTAAGCGCAGCTGCCCATCGTCACTGTGCTGCTGTCGCAGGGGTTGTTCGGGCCAGTGTTTCTGCTCGGCGCTCACCAGTGCCGCATATACCCGGCCGCTGGCCTGTATGCCTTCGAGGCTGACCAGAATGTCGCCAGCCTGGGCGTAGGCAGCACTCAATAGCAGCAAAAGGCCAGCCTGATACCTGGCCTTCTTTACAGTTTGAAGAATTCTCTGTGGCATAATCCGGGCCTTTCGCAGGAAGTGGCTGGCGATGCGTCAGGTTTTGATTGTTCATTTTTCGCAAACCGGCCAGCTCGACAGGTTGGCACAGTCGGTCTGTGCCCCGCTGCAACAGGCTGACATTCAGCTGGATTTTCTCCAGTTGCAACCCGCGCAACCTTACCCGTTCCCCTGGCCGTTTCTCGACTTTTTCCGGATTTTTCCGGAAACCGTACTGCTGCGCCCGCAGCCTTTGCTGCCGATGGCGGTGGATCCGAGCAAGCGTTATGACTTGGTGATCCTCGCCTATCAAGTGTGGTTCCTTTCGCCTTCGCAGCCGATGACGGCGTTTCTCGCCTCGCCTGAGGCGGCGCAGTTGCTCAAAGACACCCCGGTGGTCACTCTGATTGGTTGCCGCAATATGTGGCTGATGGCCCAGGAAAAGGTCAAAACCCGACTCAGTCAGTTGGGTGCGCGGCTGGTCGACAATATTGCCCTGGCTGACGCCTGCGGCACTGCCGCCAGCTTTCTGGCCACACCGTTATGGCTGTTTACTGGCCGGCAGAAGCCCTACGGCTGGGTGCCGCGTGCCGGTATTGCTGAGACAGAAATTGCCGCCGCCAGCCGTTTTGGCGAGGCCATGGCGCAGCGGTTGATGGCGAATGAGCGGCCGATTGAGCAGCCCATGCTCAGGGGGCTTGGCGCGGTGCGCATTGATGAAAAATTGATCGCCAGTGAGCAAGTCGGTAACCGCAGCTTCCAGCTGTGGAGCCGTTTGCTGGTAGCGCTTGGCCCACAGAACAGCCGTCGGCGGGCCGCCGGCTTGCTGGTGTATATCGTGTTTTTGTTGTGCCTGATCGTCACCGTGGTGCCGCTCAGTGCCTTGCTTAAAAAGCTGCTGGCGCCGCTATTGAAAGAGCGCACACAGCGTCAGAAGGCCTACTTCGCCGGCCCGTCCGGCGAGTGAAGTGACCTGAGGAAGCCCCGTGGTACAACCTGTATTTATCAATCGCATCAGCGCCTTTCTGCCCTTCGATCCAGTCGACAATGAGCAGATGGAAGCACGTCTTGGGCTGGTCGGCGGCAAGCCGTCGCGGGCACGCAAGCTGATCCTGCGTAGCAATGGCATTACCCAGCGGCATTATGTGATCGACCCGCAAACCGGCCTGCCGGCGATGAACAATGCCCAGGTCAGTGCCGAGGCCATTCGTGGGCTGCTCGGTGGCGACTTTCAATTGAATGACCTCGATTGTCTGGTGGCCGGCAGTGCGTCGCCGGACCAGACCATGCCGGGGCATGCGGTGATGGTCCAGGGTGAGCTGGGCAACCCGCCGTGTGAGGTGGTGACGACTGCCGGAATCTGTTTGTGCGGCATGACCGCGTTGAAATATGCCTGGATGAGCGTGGCCAGTGGTGAGAGTTGCAATGCGGTGGCCTGTGGCTCAGAAGTCGCCTCGACCTTGATGCAGGCGAGCAATTTCAGCGGCGAATATGAAAGCCGTGTCGAAGAGCTGGAGAGCCATCCGGAGATCGCCTTCGAGAAGGATTTCCTGCGCTGGATGCTTTCCGACGGAGCCGGTGCGGTGCTGTTGCAGGGCCAGCCGAACAGCAGCGGCCTGAGCCTGCGCATCGATTGGATCGACATCTTCTCGTTTGCCGACCAGATGCCGGCCTGCATGTATGCCGGAGCGGAAATGGTCGATGGGCAGCTGCAAGGCTGGAGTCGCTATGACGGCCATGAGCGCAATCGCCGCTCGCTGATGGCGATCAAGCAGGACGTCAAACTGCTCAACGACAACATCGTCAAATACACCGTTGAAGAGGCGCTCAAACGCATTCTGCGCAAGCGTGAACTGAGCGCCGAGGCGGTCGATTATTTCTTGCCGCATTATTCTTCGGAGTTCTTCCGTGAGCGTCTCGCGGTGGGCTTGGCCAATGTCGGCTTGCCGATCCCCCAGGAACGCTGGTTTACCAACCTGACCCGCAAGGGCAATACCGGGGCAGCGTCGATCTTTATCATGCTCGATGAGCTGTTCAATTCCGGCCGCCTGCGCAGCGGCCAGCGCCTGCTGTGTTATGTGCCGGAAAGCGGGCGTTTCTCCAGCGCCTTTATGCACCTCACAGTGGTTGGCCAGGACGGGGTTACAGATGAAGCTTGATGAGGTTCCCCAGGACCACAGCTCGACCTATGGCGGCCACTGCAAGCTGGTCTATGCGGTGGATGCCAGCGGCCATTACCAGGGGGCGCAGAGTGATGGCTGGGAGCCGGAGGCCTTTGCTACGCAAATGGCGGTGGCTGAATTACAGGAGCAGGAAGCCGAGGCGCTGGCCGCCTGGCAGCGTGGCGAGCTGTCACCGCTGAAATGCCTGATGTACCGCTATCGCCTGGATGAGCCGGCGCTCGGGCAAATCACGGGCTTATGGCAATGGCGCATTCGCCGGCATTTTCGCCCGAATATTTACTCGAAACTCTCAGCTACCATCCTGGCGCGTTATGCGGAGGCCTTTGGCCTGCCTGTCGAACAATTGATTGCCTATCAGAAGGACTTGGCATGAGCAGTTTCCAGCAGCCCTTTCAACATCAGCAGAGCGCCCACTGCGAAAGCGGCGTAATGGCCAGCCTGTTGACCCACGCCGGCCTGCCGATGAGCGAGCCGATGGCCTTTGGTTTGGCCTCGGGCCTGGCCTTTGCCTACCTGCCGATCGTCAAACTCAGCGGTATGCCGCTGATTGCCTACCGTATGCCGCCCAAGCATTTGATCAAGACCCTGAGCAAACGCCTCGGCGCAAAACTGCACACGCGCACCTTCGGCAATCCTGAGCAGGGCCGCCGTGAGTTGGACGCCGCACTGGACAGCGGGCGACTGGCCGGGCTGCAGAGTTCGGTGTTCTGGTTGCCGTACTTTCCACCGGAGATGCGCTTTCACTTTAACGCGCATAACTTGCTGGCCTATGGCCGCGAGGGCAATGAGTACCTGATCAGTGATCCGGTATTCGAAGCGCCGGTGCGCTGCGCCGTTGAAGATTTGCAGAAGGCGCGCTTTGCCAAGGGTGCGTTGGCCGCAAAAGGGCTGATGTACTGGCTCGATGAGGTGCCACTGGAGCAGGACTGGAACAAACTGATCCGCCAGAGCGTGCTGTCGACCACGCGGATTCTTGATGGCATGCCGCTGCCGTGGATCGGCATTCGTGGCATCCAGCACCTGGCCAAGCAGATCGACAAGCTCGACCCGGAGCAGAGCAAATACAACCGCCTGTACCTGACCCATATCGTGCGCATGCAGGAAGAAATCGGCACCGGCGGTGCGGGTTTCCGCTTTATGTACGCGAGCTTTCTCCAGGAGGCGGGCGAGAAACTCGGCGACCGTAACCTGCAAGAGGCCTCGGCGCAGCTGACGGTAATTGGCGACAACTGGCGCCAGTTTGCCTCGGCCTGCGTGCGCGCCAGCCGCAACAAGGGCGAGACGCCTAGCTTTGCGCCGATTGCCGAGAGCCTGCGCGCTATCGCGCTGAAAGAGCGCGGGCTAATGCAAGAGTTGGCGGCCTGGAGCAAGCGCTAGGCTGGATCGCGCTTTATCGATCCACCGTACGCCGAGGGTGGATGGAAACGGCGTCATCCACCCTACAGATTGAGTCTCTGCACGTCGCTGCCTGCGCTGAGTTCGGTAAAGCTATTGGCGTACGCGCCAGTAGTTGCACCTTCCAGCAGCACCGCCTGCGCGCAGAAGTTACCGCGCTCATCGCACACCAGCAACAGCGCCTGTTCGATCAAACCATCCTGCAAATCCAGATTGGCCAGTGCCTGCACGTGTGCCCAGACCTGTTCGCCCGCGCCGATAAACAGGTTCGGCCCCTCGATGCCCAGCTGCTGGGCGATATGAAAACCCGCGGCGTTGCTCACGCTATTCACAAACTCGAACGGCTTGGGCTGTTTGTGCTGCACGCACACCGTTTCTAGCAACGCACCCATGGTGGCGCGTGCGGGGTGAGCGGACGCCAGGTACAGGCCGCAGTTGCTGCGCACCTGGGTTTTCAACGGCGCGGCGGCTAACAGGCATTGCAGGATCAGGCGGTCGATACGCCGTGGCGGGCTGTCCAGCCATTGGCTCAGGGCAGTCTTCAGCTGTTTGTCGCAGGTCGCGGCCAAACCACGGATTTCACTGGCGGCGATGACCGTCATGGCTGTGCCTCCGTGCCGCAGCCTTGTAAAACCAGGCTGGCATTATTACCGCCAAAACCGAAGAAGTTGGCCAGCAATAAGCCATCGGCCGGCAACGCCTGAGTGCTTTGGCTAAACGGCAGCATGGCCGCTTCAGCGTAGGCCAGGCCCGGCAGTGGGCCCAGTTGCAGCGCCTTGAGTAGCAGCAGGCTTTCGCTCAGGCCGCATGCGCCCAGGGTGTGACCGAGCCAGGGTTTGAGCACGCTCAGAGCGGGCATTTGCGCGCTGTAGAGCAGGCGCATGCCGTTACGTTCGGCCTCATCATTGGCCCCGGTGGCGGTGCCATGCAGCTTGACCAAATTGATTTGCTCGGCGCTACAGCCGGCGCTGCGCAATGCCTGCTGCATGACCCAGTGGATATGGCTGCCGTCTTCGCGGGTGGTGGTCAGGCTGCTGGTGTCGCAGGCGCTGAAACCGCCGAGCAGGCGCGCCAGTGGCGCAGCGCCGGGTTCACGACTGAGCAGGGCCGCGCAGTAGGCCTCACCCAGGATGAGGCCGTCGCGCTCGGGATGAAAAGGCCGGTATTGGCCACTGGGGCTGGTCAGGCCTAGCGCGCCAAAGCCCTGCATGGCGATGGCGCTGGGGGTTTCGAAACTCAGCACTAGGGCGCGTGCGTACTGGCCGGCATTGATCAGGCGAGCAGCGTAGAGCAGGCCGTTAGCGGCGCTGGTGCACGCGGTGTTGAGGGTGAATGCGGCGGTGAAGCCCCAGTCCTGGCGCAGTTGCCTGGCGATCAAGTCCAGTGAGGTTGAGTCATCGGGTTGAAAACCCTGTCGCTCGGTGGTCTGCGCTTCAAGCTCGGCGATGTCCAAGCTGGTGCTGGCGATGATCAGCAAGCAGTCGTCCAGTGCCTGCGGTTGTTCGCCGAGGGTTTCGCCAATCAGCCGGTTTAGGCGCTGGGTCAGGCTTTCACCAGTCTGCGCCGCGTACAGATAGCTGCGCGGTTCATGCACTTCATGCAGTTGAAACTGTTCGGCTGGTGCGGTGCGGCCCTGCTGCATGGCCTGGGCGGCCGTGTGTAGGTCTTCGCCGAGGGCGCAGTGCAAAGCTGCGCGTTGCAGGTAGACCGGCGTCACTGTTGCTGCCTGATGTAGGCGGCAATACTGGCGATGGTGTTGAGGATGCGCCGTCCGTCCTTGGCCCCTTCAATGCGTACGCCGTAGTGTTGTTGCAGGGCCAGAGAGACTTGCAGGGCGTCGAGGCTGTCCATCTGGATGCGGCTCTTCGGGCCGAACAGGGCTTCATCGTCGGAGATGCTCTGCCAGTCGATATCATCTTCCTTGTCGCACTCTCGGATCAGCAGTTGTTTGAGTTGTTGTTCTAGTAATGAGTGGTCCATTGCGTGCGCTGTACTCGTCGGGTGAACAGAAGCAGCCCGCCTATGCCAAGCAGCGCTGCAAACAGCAGCAGGCGCGCGCAGTAGGGAGCGATGTCGGCCAGTGAGCCGTGGCCCACCAGCAGGGTGAGAAAGGCGTCCAGCGCCCAGCTCATCGGGGAAATTTCCGCCAGTTGGGCCATGGCCGCCGGCATTACGCTCTTGGGTACCATGATCCCGCCAATGGCCGCGAGCAGAATATTGATACCGCCGCCGAGCAACAGCGCCTGCTCACTGCTGCGCGCCAGGGCGGCGAGCAGCAGGCCGAGGCTGCAGGTGGCCAGCGCGATGCTGATAGCCAGCAACCCGTAGGCTGCGGCGCTGCCGGGCAGGCTGAGTGCGGGTAAGCCGAGTAGCGGTAATCCATAAACACCAATAGCCAGTAACAGCCCGAACTGCAGCAGATTGATCGCCAGATACGGCAGCAACTTGCTCAGCACCAGGGTGCCAAGGTTCAGCCCCAGGCAGCGCAGACGCAGCAGGGTGCCGCTTTGTTGTTCACGCTGAAAACCACCGGCCATGGGCAGAACGACGAAGAACATGCCAAAAATCAGCCAGGCCGGCACGCTCAGCTGGGTGGCGTTAGCGCGGGCGCTCAGGTCACCGCTGGCCAGTTGCTCTTGCTCGGTGATCTGGCTCTGGGTGCGCTGCTGTACCAGCTGCAGGCGTTCGGCACGGCTGAGCTCAGCATCGACCACACCGCTGTCTTCCAGATAAGCCAGTAGACGGGTTTGCGCCAGAGCGATGCTCACCGCGCTGCGCAGGCGTTGGCGCGAGAGTTTGTCGAACTGCGCCGGGAAGCTTAGGCGCGGCCCTTGGTGCGGGCTCTCGAGCAGCGTAGCGGCGAACGTCTCGGATACGCGCACGCGCGCCAGGCGCTCGTCACTGCTGGGTAGCAACTGGCTGTCGGGCAGCTGCGCTTGCAACGCCTCGCGGAAGAACTGGCTGGCGTCGTCATCCTGTTGCAGCTCCAGCACCAGGCGCAGGGCCGGTGGTTTGTCCTGCATATAGTTAGACATGGCCCCAGCCATCAGCAGCAGAAACAGCGTCGGCATGATAAACAGCACGGCCAACGCATGCGGGTCGCGCAGCAACAACAACGCTTCCTTGCGCACCAGCGCCCAGAGCCTCATAGCCGGCCTCCGTTAAGGCGCAGGTAGAGTTGCTCCAGCGAGGGGCGACCAAAGCGCAGCAGATTGGGCAAACCATCCTGGGCCGCGATAAATTCTGTGATGGCCACGAGTTGCTGGCCATTCAGCGCGGCGAGACGCAGACCCTTGGGCAGTGTTTCGGCCGTCAGTTGCAGGCGCGCGAGCAGCTCACTGAGACCAGCGGGCGGCGCGTCTGGCCACTCCAGCAACAGGCCGTGGTCATCACCGAGCAGTTGGCGTTTATCCAGGTCCAGGCGCACCTGGCCTTCATGCAGCAGCAGGATGCGCTGCGCCACGCGTTCGACTTCTTCCAGATAATGGCTGGTGTAGATCACCGCCTTGCCGTCGGCCGTCAGTGCCTCCACGGCAGCCAGCAGGTGCTGGCGGCTCGCAGCGTCGACGCCCACGGTGGCTTCATCGAATAAATACAGCTCGGCCGGTTGCAGCAGGCCGATGGCGAAGTTCAGCCGGCGCTGTTCGCCGCCGGACAGCTGCTCACTGCGCCGCGTCAGCTTATCGTCCAAGGCACAGATGTCGATGCACTGCTGCAGACGCTGACGGCGTTCGGCGCCGCGCAAGCGATACAGGTCGGCAAACAGTTCGAGGTTTTCACCCACCTTCAGTCCGGCATAGAAGGCCAGTTGCTGCGGTACCAAGCCGAGCCTGGGTTGGCCGCTATCCCAGCGCAGCTCGCCCTGTTGCAGGGCCAGTACGCCGCTGAGCAGCGACAGTAGGGTGGTTTTGCCGGCACCGTTACTGCCGAGCAGGCCGAGGCATTCACCGGCTTGCAGCTGCAGGTTGATGCCCTCCAACGCGGCGCGGCTGGAGCCTGGATAGCAGTGGCTGACGTGCCTGAGTTCAAGCATGGATCAGCACCAGCAGCAGCTTGCCGTCCAGCAGCAAGCGTTGCTCGCTGTGGATAGTGAAGGCGTAAAGTGCGCCAGCCGGACTGAGGGCCTCCTGAGTAGCGCTGACCTGCAGCGTGCCGTGGCGGTGCGTCGGCTCATGGTGTAACTGCAACTGCGAGAGCTTGCCGACCAGGGCCATTTCAATGGCACTGGCCTCGCCGTATAAGGCACCATGCGCGGCGCACAACTGTGCGGCCGCTTCGAACAGCAGGCAGGGCGAGGCGTCAGCGCCCAGGGCGTGCAGATAGTGCCAGGCACTCAGGCCCTGAATGCTCAGCGGGTCATGTGCCAACAGGCCGTCCAGCCAGAGAGCGGGGCCTTGGTGGGGCAGCAGGCTGTGCAGTTGAGTGCGATCCATTGCGAACGGCCGAGATAAACAGGCCGGCAGTGTAACAGAGGGCTACAGGTCAGGAAGCGCCTGGCTTTGACGGGCTGGTAGAGGGTGTTGGAGAGCGCTATGG
>JAWWDH010000107.1:0-9444 GCA_033720015.1 Pseudomonas sp. | reverse complement strand
CGTTGGCCATACCGACAGCACCGGCTCGATGGAGTTGAACCAGAATCTCTCCAATCGCCGCGCGCAAAGTGTTGCCTCTTACCTGAGTGCCAATGGCGTACCGGCTTCGCGTTTGACGTCCTATGGCGCAGGCCCGAACCAGCCGATTGCCAGTAATGCCAATGAAGCAGGCCGGGCACAGAACCGTCGGGTAGAAATCAACCTGCGTCCGCTGTAACCGCTGCGGATTCATAACAGCCGCGCATTCGCCTGAATGCGCGGCTTTTTTATGCCTGTCTGTTAAGCGCTTGAAGCGTTGACGGGGGCATCGTGGGGCGATCATTCAATACCTGGCTAGACTGCTGGCAGTGGTTCACCCAAATCCTGCTGCCGTGGTGCAACAGTAGCTCCATACATGGATGAAGATTGGAGATCGCATGGACGACCAACTCGCCGTTATCTCACGTAAACCCTGGCTGCCCATTTGGGTCACCCTGAGCCTGTTGGTGGTGCTGGGGGGGCTGTCATTTGGCCAGTGGCGCGCACTGGAGCAGCGTGAGCACGAGCAGCGCCAGCAGCGCTTTGAGCTTGATGCGCAGGACGTTAGCCAGCGGGTACTCAGCCGTATGCAGGCCTATGAAATGGTGCTGCGCGGGGCCTCAGGATTGATGACCGGTAGCGATCGCGTTTCCCTGGACGAGTGGGAGCGGGCAATGGATCAGCTGCAGTTGCAGGATCGCTATCCGGGCATTCAGGGGCTGGCGTGGTCGCGCTATTTGCTGGCGGATCAGCTCGAGAAGCTTATTGCCCAAGACCAGGGTAAAGAGCGTACTAGCCCATTGTTCTACCCAGCGGGGCAGCGAGAGCAGTACCTAGTGATCGACTACATCAGCCCGATGGATTGGCGTAATCGACGGGTGCTGGGTTACGACATGCTCAGTGAGGCAGTGCGCAAGGCGGCCATTGAGCAGGCCATTGACAGTGGTGTGGCCGCCCTCAGTGCACCGGTGACGCTACGTCAGGAAACGAGGGAGAACGTTCAGGCTGGCGTGCTGTTGTATTTGCCGGTGTACCAGCCGGGTAAACCATTGAATACGGTTGAAGAGCGCCGTGCGGCAGTACTGGGTTTGGTCCATGCGGCGTTTCGCAGCCACGATTTGATGTCCGGCATCCTGGGGGCGCAGAGCAGTCGCTTTGCTATCGTCCTTAAGGATAAGCAAGTCCCGGAGATGCTGTTGCTCAGTGGTGAGGGTTCCAGCGCCATATCGGCCCCTGCGTTTCACCATGTTTTGGAGTTGCCACTGTACGGCCGCAACTGGGTACTTGAAGTCAGCAGTACAGCGGTCTACGACGCTGAGCAGCTCAATCAATCAAGCAGCTTGCGCCTGTGGCTGGGGCTGGCGGCAGCGGTGTTGCTGGCGCTGCTGATCGGCGGGTACCTGTATTTACGTGAGCGTGAGTTATTGGCCAGTCAGCTGGCTACCGAGCAACTGCGTGAGCGTGAAGAGCGTTTTCGCCTGTTGGTTGAACGCTTGCCGGTGGCAACCTTGTTGTGCGATGCCGAAGGGCGCATCGAGATGGCCAATCGCAGTGCTGCCGAACTGCTCGACGCTACGCCGGAGAGCTTGCTCGGTGAGCGCGTAAGGCGTTTCTTACCGGCGGTTGGGCAACTCAGCACCTTGGTCATTGAGCATGAAACACCCGAGCTGGCCCTTGAGTATCAGGTTCGTCCTGAGCGTGGAGGTGAGTTGCCGGTTGCTCTGAGTGTGAGTGTGCTGGGTGATTCTGCGGGTGTGAATTACCTGATCAACCTCATCGATCTACGTGCGCGCAAAGGTGCCGAGGAGCGCTTTCGTCTCGTGGTCGAAGCCTCGCCCAACGCTATTGTGCTGGTGGATAGCCAAGGCTGTATTGCCATGGTCAACCGCCAGACTGAGCAACTTTTTGGCTATGACCGTGAAGCGTTGCTGTCTCAGCCCGTTGAAATGCTCCTGCCGACTGATCTGCGCACTAGCCATGTGCCGCAGCGCAAGGGCTACCAAGACAATCCAGAACCACGCCGCATGGGCCGCAACCGTGAGTTGTTCGGTCAGCATCGCGACGGCCACTTGATCCCCCTTGAAGTGGGGCTGTCGCCCATACGCAGTGGCGACGACGAGCTGGTGCAGGCGGTGATTATTGACATCAGCGAACGTAAGGCTGCTGAGCAGCGCCTGCGCGACCAGGCCGATCAGCTGATGTTGGCCAATCGCTACAAGTCAGAGTTTCTTGCCAACATGTCCCATGAGCTGCGCACGCCGCTCAACAGTATTCTGATACTGAGCGATCAGTTGCGGCTCAACAGCGCTGGCAACCTAACCGAGAAACAGGCCAGGCATGCTGACATCGTGCACCGTGCGGGCAGCGATCTATTGCAGTTGATCAATGATGTGCTTGATCTGGCCAAGGTTGAGTCCGGGCGCATGCAGCTGAAAATAGAGCCATTGAACATGCAGGACATTCTGGTCGAGCTGGATGCCGGCTTGCGGCCCATGGCCGAGATTAAAGGGCTGCGCTTGCATACCCAGTTGGAGACCGGCGTCCCACGGGTGATTCACAGTGATCGCATACGTTTGCATCAGATACTGCGGAACCTGCTCTCTAATGCCTTGAAGTTTACCGAGCAGGGTGAGGTCAGCCTGACCGTGTCTTGCGCCTCTGGTGAGCCGGAGGAGGGGTATGAGTTGTTGGACTTCTGCGTGCGCGACAGCGGCATCGGTATCGCCCCTGAGCAGCATGAGCAGATCTTCCAGGCCTTCCAGCAGATCGACGGTTCTACCAGTCGGCGTTTTGCTGGCACCGGGCTGGGGTTGGCGATCACGCGTCAATTGGTGCTGGCGATGGACGGTGAAATCAGCCTGCAAAGTACGCCTGGCGAAGGCTCCAGCTTTAACGTGCGCTTGCCTGTGCGGGTCGTGGCACAGGATCAGGTGGAAGCAGTAGTTGGCGCAGTGCAGCGCAGCGGCGTGGGCCCGGCGGTACTGATTGTCGAGGATGACGCGGATTTTGCCATGGTTCTGGCGGAGGAGGCGCACGCGCATGGCTTCGCCAGTGTGCATTGCCGCTCTGGCATGCAGGCACTTGGCCTGCTGCAAAGCGAGCGCTTCAGCGCGGTGATTCTCGATATTCTGTTGCCGGATATCAGTGGCTGGCAGTTGTTTCGCCGTCTGCGCAGCCATGCCAGCCACCGTGACACGCCTGTGCATATCATTTCCTGCGTACCGCAGCCGCTAGGCTGGAGCAATGACAGCACGCGCTATTTGGTCAAACCGATCCAGCACGCCGACTTGGAGCAGGTGTTTGTCGACCTGCAGGTGCTCGGCCAGCAGCCGGCGCAACACTTGCTGCTGGTTGAGGATGTTGAGGTCGAGCGCGAGCATTACCGTGAGCATCTGCAGCAACTTGGCTTTACTGTGCAGGCCTGCGCGCGGGCTGATGAAGCACAGCAGGCTTATGCCACCGGGGCGTTCAGTGCATTGGTGATTGATCTTGACCTGCCAGACCAGGACGGCTTTGAGCTGCTGGAGGCACTCAATCGACAGCGGCCACTTAATGACGCACGGGTGGTGATCAACACGGGGGTTGATGTCACCCGCCAGGCGCTGCAACGCCTGCGTCGCTCCAGCGCGGTGGTGGTGCACAAGCACGGCGAGGACATGCAGGCGCTGAGTGAGGCTGTACAGGGTTTTCTCGGCGAGGTAGGTGCACCAGCACGATTAGCTACATCGACGCTGGAAAACCCACTGCAAGGCCGGCGGGTGCTGCTGGTCGATGACGATGTACGCAATGTGTATGCCCTGACCGCTCTGCTCGATGAGGTGGGGTTGATCATCTGCGCGGCTAAGGACGGCCAGGAAGCCATCAAGTGTTATCAACGCGAGCCGTTCGACCTGATCCTGATGGACATGGCGATGCCGATCATGGACGGCTATACGGCTACCCGACTGCTTAAAACCGAACATGCCTGTCGTATCCCAATCATTGCGCTGACTGCGCATGCCATGAAGGGTGACCGGGAGAAGTGCATCAGCGCCGGCGCCGATGATTATCTGGCTAAACCGGTGAGTCGTGACGCCTTGCTAGAGTTGTTGAGGCGCTGGTTGGCAACCAGCGATTCGCCAAGCAGCGTATGCGATGGGCCGGCGGCACAACCGCAATAGTTTTTCAGCAGCCTGCTAACCTGAACCGCAACAGGAGTTGAAAGGCACTCGCCAGGGATAAGGGGATTTTTATGGCTCACGCGCAACTCAAGGTCACAGCCACGCCGCAGGTTCTGCTGGTGGTGGATGACCGGGCGGAAAATCTGGAGGCCATGCAGGCTCTACTGGAAGATGGTGACTGGCAACTGCGCTGCGTCGACTCGGGCGAAGCTGCCTTGCAATGCCTGCTCGAGGAGGATGTGGGGCTGGTGCTGCTGGATGTGCAGATGCCGTTTATGGACGGTTTTGAGGTGGCCCGGCTGATGCGCGGCAACCCGCGTACTCGCTTCACGCCGATCATCTTTGTCTCGGCCATTGCCCAAACTCAGGACTCAGTGCTCAAGGGCTACGCCACCGGCGCGGTGGATTTCATGCTCAAGCCGTTCGACCCCAGCGTGTTGCGCTACAAGATTCACGCCCTGCTCGAACATGAACGCAATCGCAGCGAGTTGTTGCTGCTGAACCAGCAACTGGATAGCGCACGGGCGTTTAATGCCTCAGTGCTGGACAACGCTGCCGAAGGCATCATGGTGGTGGCTGAGGATGGCCGCATCAGCTTTGCCAATCCAGCCATGGCGCGCATGCTGGGCGGTTCGATCAGCGACTTGCAGGGCACTGAAATGCTCTCTCACCTGGCCAGCCCGCACGTGACCTGCGAGTGGCATCTGTCCGAGTTTTATCGGCAAGGGCGGCGTGGTGAGACTTATCGCCTGCATGACGCCAATCTACGCCGTATAAGCGGAGGCGAGGTGCCGGTGGCGCTGTCCTGTTCGCCGTTGCCTCGTATGCAGCATGCAATGGTCATCATTGCGCTGGACATGTCGGTGGTGCGTAATCTGCACATCCAGTTGGAGTCTCAGGCGATTACTGATGCCTTGACCGGTCTGCTCAACCGCCGCGGTTTTTACCAAGCGCTGGAGTCGGCGTTGTCGCGGGTCGAGCGCAGTGGGCACCGTATGGCAGTGCTGTATCTCGACCTGGACGGCTTCAAACGGATCAACGATTCACTCGGCCATGATGTCGGCGACCGCTTATTGCAGCGGGTTGGCGAGCAGCTCAAGGCCAGTCTGCGACCCTACGACAGCCTGGCGCGGATCGGCGGCGATGAATTCACCGCCTTGCTCGATAGCCTGGATCATCCAGAAGATGCCGCACGGATTGCCGAGAAGCTGATTGAGCAGGTGTCGGTACGGCATACCTTCGACGGTATCGATGTAACCCTGGGGGCGAGCGTGGGTATTGCTTGCTTCCCAGAATGCGGGCAAAACGTCGAGAGCCTGCTACGCGCAGCCGATATGGCCATGTACGAGGCCAAACGCGCGGGTCGCCAGCAATACCGTTTCTTTTCCCCAGAAATGAATGGGCGCGCGCGCTCAAGGCTGATGCTTGAGGAAAGCTTGCGCACGGCGATTGAAAATGACGACTTCGTGCTGGTCTATCAGCCGCAGATCCACCTTGAAAGCGGCCGCCTACGCGGCTTCGAAGCGTTGTTGCGATGGCAGCATCGGGTGGCGGGTACCGTCGCGCCTGGGGTATTCATTCCCCTGCTCGAAGAAACGCGCTTGATCAATCGCCTGGGAAGCTGGATTTTCCAGGCCGGGGTCGAGCAGTGCCGGCAGATGAGTCAGCGCTATGGCAGTGAATTGGTGATCAGCCTGAATGTCAGTCCGGTGCAGTTTGGTATGCCGCAGCTGGTTGACGACCTGCGCCGAGTGCTTGAGGAGCATCAGCTGGCCCCGCAGCAGCTGGAGGTGGAAGTGACTGAAAGTGCGTTGATGCAAAATCTGGAAACCAGCCAGGAACAACTGCGTCAGCTGCGACGGCTCGGAGTGAAAATCGCTATTGATGATTTTGGTACGGGCTACTCATCATTGGCCTACCTGCGCCATTTCGAGCTGGACACGCTGAAGATCGACCGCCTGTTCATCAGCAATATGCTCGACTCGCCTTGTGATGCGGCAGTGGTCAGTACCATCATTGATCTAGGCCGGCACCTGGGGCTTGAGGTGATCGCCGAAGGGGTGGAAACCATGGCGCAGCGAGATTGGCTGGCGCAGCACGACTGCGCGATCATGCAGGGCTTTCTGGTTGCCCCGGGGCTGAGCGTCGAACAGGCCAATGCGTTCCCCGCGCAAGTGGATTGGCACAACCTACCGCGCAATGAAAAGCCCGCCGGTTAGGCGGGCTTGATTCAACAATACACAGCGCCTCAGTTGGCTGGGAAGCGCTGTTTCAGCTCATCCAGTTGCGCGTCCTTGTCCAGCCACAGCTGGTTGACCCACTGCTGGAACTGCAGGCGATAGGCGTCGTCCTGATCGTAGTTGCCACCAATGAACTCCTTGGGGATTTGTACCTCCTTGAAGCGCACCACGACCTGATCAATCCGTCCACACAGCAGGTCCCAGAAGCCTGGGACGCCGTGCGGGTAATGAATGGTGACGTTGACCAGGCTGTGCAGTTGCTCGCCCATCGCATCTAGAACAAAGGCAATGCCGCCGGCCTTGGGTTTGAGCAGGTGCTTAAAGGGTGACTGCTGCTGGGCGTGTTTGGCCGGTGATAGGCGCGTGCCTTCAAGGAAGTTGAATACCGATACCGGGTTGGTTTTGTAGCGTTCGCAGGCTTTGCGCGTGGTGGCGAGGTCCTGGCCGCGCTTTTCCGGATGCTTGGCCAGGAACTCCTTGCTGAAGCGCTTCATGAAGGGAAACTCCAGCGCCCACCAACACAGACCGATCACCGGCACCCAGATCAATTCCTGCTTGAGGAAGAACTTGAGAAAGGGCACCCGGCGGTTGAGTTGGTATTGCAGCACCAGGATATCGACCCAGCTCTGGTGGTTGCTGGTCACCAAGTAGGAGTGTTGCTTGTCGAAGCCCTTCAGCCCCTCGACATTCCACTCGATATTGCCAACCAGGCGCATCCAGAACTTGTTGGTGGAAATCCAGAATTCGGCAGTCGCATGCATGGCCGAGCGCAACACGCGATGAACCTTCGGGATGGGCAGCAAGAATTTCAGCAGAGCTCCGATGAACAGCGGCCAGCAGCCGATCAGGGTATTCAGAGCGAGTAGCAGGCCGGCAATCACGCCGCGCAGTGGAGCAGGGAGAAAATGCAGCATGGGGGCCGGTGTCTCCAAAAGTAGGGCGTGCGCCCCGAGGCGTTTGAGTCTGTGGTTTTCCAGCACAGCTCGGTCGGCGCACAGATTAACGTTTGTGTGCCGAACTGCAAACCTTACGAAGCGTTGTTTATCGCCGTAGTTCGTGGCTTTTAAGTGCTATTAGCTGCCCAGGGCGGCGCTTGGCCGGCCCCGGCTGGGTTTTAGTGAGGCAAGTTGGCCGCCTGAATCACGGTCAGGGCAATGGTGTAGACGATGTCGTCGACCAGTGCACCACGGGACAGATCGTTTACCGGCTTACGCAGGCCTTGCAGCATGGGCCCTACGCTGACGCAATCGGCACTGCGTTGTACCGCTTTGTAGGTGGTGTTGCCGGTGTTCAGGTCCGGGAAGATAAACACCGTGGCACGCCCGGCCACCGGGCTATTGGGGGCCTTTTGCCGGCCGACACTCTCGATCGCGGCGGCGTCGTATTGCAACGGGCCGTCGAGCAGCAACTGGGGGGCGATGGCCCGTGCCAGGCGCGTGGCCTCGCGGACTTTCTCGACTTCCTCTCCCGTGCCAGAGTCGCCGGTGGAGTAGCTGAGCATGGCCACGCGTGGGGTGATGCCAAACGCGCTGGCCGAGGCCGCACTTTGCACGGCTATTTCCGCCAGCTCCACCGCCGTCGGGTCGGGGTTTACCGCGCAGTCGCCGTACACCAACACCTGATCGGGCAGCAGCATAAAGAACACCGACGACACCAGCTTGTAACCCGGGGCTGTTTTGATCAGCTGCAAGGCCGGACGAATGGTGTTGGCGGTGGTGTTGATCGCCCCGGAAACCAGGCCGTCGACCTCATCCAGCGCGAGCATCATGGTGCCCAGCACAACGGTGTCTTCGAGTTGGGCGGCAGCCATCGGCGCGTTCAAGCCTTTGCCTTTGCGCAGCTCGACCATGGGCTCGACATAGCGTTCGCGGATCAGGTCTGGGTCGAGAATTTCCAGCCCCTCAGGCAGTTCGATTCCGTGGGCGCGGGCGACCGCGTGAACATCTTCCGGCTTGGCCAGCAGCACGCAGCGTGCGATACCGCGCGCCTGGCAAATAGCGGCGGCCTGCACGGTGCGCGGCTCGCTGCCTTCCGGCAGGACAATGCGCTTGTTCGCCGCCTTGGCGCGCTGCACCAACTGATAACGAAACGCCGGTGGCGACATGTGTAGCTCGCGCGGCGTTCCGCAGCGGGTAAATAGCCATTCGTGGTCGATATGGCTGGCGACGAAGTTGGCGACCGTTTCGGCGCGCTCCTTATCGTCGACCGGGATTTCCTTGTTCAGGCGGTTGAGGTTGGTCGCGGTGTCGTAGGAGCCGGTGCTCACCGTCATCACCGGTAAGCCGCTCTGCAACGCGCCACGGCACAATTCCATGATGCGCGGGTCGGGGGCAAAGTCGCTACACAGCAAGAGGCCGGCCAGGGGCATGCCGTTCATCGCCGCCAGGCTGGCGGCGAGGATGATGTCGTCGCGGTCACCCGGTGTAACCACCAGCGTGCCGGGCTTGAGCAGTTGCACGGTGTTGGCCACAGCGCGAGCGCAGAGCACGATCTTGAGCATGCGCCGCTGTTCGTAATCGCCGGCATTGAGCACGCGCGCGCCGAGCAGGTCGGCAATGTCGCGGGTGCGCGGAGCGTTCAGCTCGTCCTGCCAGGGGATGCAGCCGAGCAGGCGGAAGTCATCGCTCTTGAACAGCGGTGAGAGTTCTTTCAGGCGGCTGATGAAGGCCTCGGTACCGTCTTCGCTGCGCACTTTGTTAAGGATTACACCGAGTACTTTGGGGTCTTTCGGCCCGCCAAACAGCTGGGCCTGGATTTCCACACGATCAACCAGTTCGCTGAGGTTTTCCTGCTCCGGCGCGGAGACCAAAATCACCTCGGCATCGACGCTCTTGGCCAGGTGGAAGTTGACGCGCGCGGCATAGCTGGCCTGGCGAGTCGGCACCATGCCTTCGACGATAACGACGTCCTTACCCTCAGCCGCTTGTTGGTAGAGGCTGATGATTTCTTCCAGCAGTTCATCCAGCTGGCCATCACCGAGCATGCGTTCAACATGCGCCAGGGCCAGCGGTTTGGGGGAGTGCAGG
>JAWWDH010000106.1:0-9521 GCA_033720015.1 Pseudomonas sp. | reverse complement strand
TGTTCGGCCATGAGAAGGGCGCGTTTACCGGGGCGATTGCCAGTGCGCCGGGTAAGTTCGAGTTGGCCGAGGGCGGCAGCATTTTGCTCGACGAAATCTCGGAAATGCCAATGGGCTTGCAGGCCAAGCTGTTGCGGGTGCTGCAGGAGCGCGAGGTCGAGCGGGTGGGCGCACGCAAGCCGATCATCCTGGATATCCGTGTGCTTGCCACCAGTAACCGCGACCTGGCCGCAGAAGTGGCGGCGGGGCGCTTCCGTGAAGACCTCTACTATCGCTTGTCGGTGTTCCCGCTGGCCTGGCAGCCGTTGCGTGAGCGCCCGGCAGACATCGTACCGCTGGCCGAACGTTTGCTGGCCAAGTATGTGAAGAAGATGAACCACGCACCGATTCGTCTTTCCCCTCAGGCGCAGATGAGCCTGATCAGCCACAGCTGGCCGGGTAATGTGCGTGAGCTGGATAACGCCCTTCAGCGCGCATTGAGTCTGCAGCAGGGCGGCTTGATTCAGCCGCAGGATCTTTGTCTAGCAGCGCCCATCGGTTCGGAGCCTGTGTCGCCCACGGCGGCGCAACAGCTGGTGGTGGCTAATAGCATGCCGACAGCGCCGGGCAGCGCAACCGCAGAAGCCGGTGCGCTAGGTGATGACCTGCGCCGGCATGAATTTCAGATGATCATCGATACCCTGCGTGCCGAGCGTGGTCGGCGTAAGGAAGCGGCCGAACGCCTGGGCATCAGCCCGCGTACGTTGCGCTACAAGCTGGCGCAGATGCGTGACGCGGGTATGGATGTGGAATGCTATTTGTTTGCCAGCTGATGCAGCTGAAACCTTATCTGGATGAGTAGTCCGGCGACAGCCTGTAGCCGGATTGCATTCGCCCAAAGGCTGGAAAGACGGAACTGTAGGTGGATGGGTAAAGCGTCATCCACCCTACGCCTGACCGCTCTTTTATTCCTTCCACGGCTCCGGCGCACCTAGCAGGCGGCCCATCGCACCGTAAAGCCCCAACTCCTTGAGCACCGCAAGCTCGCCTTCGCTCTCCACCATTTCCGCAATCAATGGCAGGTCGATGCTGTTGGTGGCGCGGAATACCGCTTCGATAAACATGCGTTTGTCGCTTTCCCGGTCGATGGCGTGGATATACGTGCCATCAAGCTTCAGGTAGGCCAGGCCCAAGTGGGTGAGGTTGCCGATCAGGCTGAAGCGCCCACCGAAGTGCTGCAGACCCAGGCTGAAGCCGCTGTCACGGATAGCCCGGCTGAACGCTTCCAGTTCGGCTGGCGGTGGCAGGTGGCGTTCGTCGACTTCCAGGGTCAGCAGGCTGGCCTGTTGCGGGTGCTGCCTGAGAATTTCCAGTAGGCGCTTGAGTGTTGCGCTGTCCTGCAGGGTGGCGGCCGATAGGCTCAGCGCCAGTGGCGCGGCATGCTGGCTAAGGTGCGCCAGGCTGTGTTCGAGCATGGCCAGGTCAAAGCGTGAGGTCCAGCCAAGGCGTTCGATCCAGGGCAGGAAACGCCCCGCGACAATGGCCTCACCCTGCGGGTCGATCAGACGCGCCAATACCTTGTGATGCAGCAGTTGGTTGCGTTCGGCGCATTGCATGACCGGTTGGAAATACAACTGCAGCTTGCGCTGGTTCAGCGCATCGTCGATCCAGGTGCGCCAGTCATGCAGGCTCTGCGTCGATTGCGCCTGGTAGTCATCCAGGCGAACCCAGTTTCGGCTCGGGTCATTTTGTGTTTGCGCCAGGGCCTGGTCGGCACGGCTGATGACCTGGCTGGCTGCTTCGCCGGGGCGGAAGGCGGCAATGCCCAGATGCGCCACCGGTGTGCAGTCGCTGGCGCCAGTCTGGCGCAGGCATTCCAGGCCGCTGTGCAGTTCGCTGGCGAGCTGCTCGACTTCGTCACTGCCAATACCCGGGATCAGCAGGCTGAACTCGCCGCCACGGCTACGTGAGGCCAGCCAGTCTGAACGGTTGCACTGCTTGAGCTGGCGCTTGAGCAGCTCGCCGATGGCAGCAATCAGCGCGTCGGTCTTCTGCCCGCCGAGGCGCTGGTTGAGCCCGGCCAGGTCGTTGACTCGCAACAGAAGCAGGTAGCCATCGGCATTTTGCTCATGGACTGCCAGTTGATGAGCCAGGCGGATGTCAAACAAACGGCGGTTGGCCAGGCCGGTGATGCTGTCTTGGTAGGCGTGTTCACGCAGTTTCTCGCTGCGTGCGGCCTCTTCGGTGAACAGGGTTTTGAGCTTTTCCACCATCTGGTTCATGGCGGTGACCACGCGCTTGAGTTCCGGCGTGCGCGGCACTGTGGGCGAAGTGAGAAATTCGCGGCGGGTGATGGCTTGGGCTTGTTGCACCATGTTGTCCAGCGGGCGCAGCTGGGTGCGCAGCAGCCAGCCGCCGAGCACGGCGCTGACCAGGCCGCAGAGCAGCAGCCAGATCAGGCTGCCGATGGCGCTGTCCCAGAGTTTGGCCAGGGCAAATTGCGGGTTGCTGAGCACCTCGACCCGCGCGGCCTGTTCCCAGCCACGCATGATCAGGGCATCGCCACTTTGCGGTTGCAGGTCCACCAGCTCATTGAACCAGGCCGGTACGCTGTCAGCGCTGGAGTCGCCACTGCGGCGCTCGACAATCACCTCATCACCGGGGATGCGCACCACGCGGATGCTGTTGAAATAGCCGCTGTCGAAGATCGAGCTGACCATCAGTTCGATCATCGCAGGGTCGTCCGCATGCGGCGTCATCGACAGGCCCAGCGCTGTCGCGGCGTCCTGGGCATGCGAGCGCAGCTGGCTGAGCAGTTGCTCACGCGAGCTTTCCACTCCGACGATGAAACTGCCAGTAAAGGCCACGACCAGAAACAGGCAGATGGCCAAAAACAGCTGTTTGAGTAAAGACATAGGTTCCTCCTAGCCTTCGCCGATGGCGAAGCCCTCCGTGCGCATTTTGTTCAACAGGTCCTGCCATCGCGAGAGCTTTCTTGAATCACTCTTCTTGCTGTTGGAGCCTGGGAGATAGAGCCCTTCGGCGTTGAATGCATAGACCGGCAACAGGTCACGGCGCTGCGACGCCGGCTTGATCACGTTGATCAGGTTGTCCAGTACCAGAGGCTCGGCGCCGGGGCTGGTGTAATAGGTCAGTACCATATGCGCCTGGTTGTAATTGAGTGCCTTAACGTAGGTGATGCGCAGTTTTTCGCTGGGGATGCCGAGGCGGCGCAGGGTGAAGTACTTGGCGATGGAATAGTCTTCGCAGTCGCCAGCGCCCTTGACCAGCATCTCGACGGGGGTGGCCCAGTAGTCGTTTTGTCTCCAGATATTGATGTCGTCGGTAAAACGGACCTGCCGGTTGAAGAAGCGATTGACCTCGTTGAGCTTGTCTATTTCGCTACTGGCGCTGCTGGCTTTGATTTGCGCTTCCCAGGCCTGGATACGTGCCTTGGCTGGGCCAAGGTTGCCGTAGCGGCTTTCGGCTTTTTGCAGGATCACGCCGAAGTCCCAGTTGGCTAAGGCGCTGGCCAGGCCGATCAGCAGGATGCAGGCGCCCAGCAACGCTCGATTGAGGCGCTTGAACCATCCAAAAGTAAGCTGACGGTGGGGCATGTGCCACGCCTTGGCCGGGGATTGGGAGAGTCTAGGCGCTGCTGCTGATGCCTGCCGCGCTGAATACAGCCAATCTGGCCTGGTTTAGACGCTTCTTGCTAGCGCTTGCTCAGGGTTTTCTGCTTGAGGATATACAGGCTGACCAGCACCGCACTGGTCAGCATAAAGACCCGGGGCCAGAGTAGCGGTACCAGGTAGCACGACAGGCCGATGCTCAGCCACATCAGGCTGATGGCGTAGACCTTACCTTTGAGGGGAATGCCCTGACCTTCGAGGTAGTCGACAATCCACGGGCCGAGTTGACGGTGGTTGACCAGCCACAGGTAGAAGCGCTTCGAGCTGCGCATAAAGCAGGCGGCCGCCAGCAGCAGAAATGGCGTGGTGGGCAGAACCGGGAGAAAGATCCCGATCACCCCCAGCACCACGCTCAGCCAGCCGATGGCCAGCAGAACGTAGCGGATGGCGGGGTTGCGCTGCAGCTGAATGTCACGCGCCATGGCGCGTGCTTAGTGCTGGCGCGGCTTCAGCAGTGCGGGCTTTTCTTCTGGGGCATTGCACAGCAGAAACAAAGCAGTCAGCAGTTCCGGGATTTGATCGACCATGCTGTCAACCAGGTCGCGATCACTGGCGATTTCGGCGAACTCGGGCTGTTCGTCGAACAGGCCGGAAGCGACCATGATTGGCAGCAGCAGTTCGCTGACTTCATCTTCGGCATCGTCGAACCATACGGCTTCGCGCAGGAACACCCCTTCCATAAAGCCAATGCACCAGCCGCGCAGGTCGGAATCGTCCGGCTCATCGCCGAGGTCGAGCTCGCACGGCACGTCCGGCTCGTCGTCGCTGGCCAGTTGGCGGGCGATATGGCTTTGCAGTTGGATCAGCGTGGCTTCGATCTCTTCGCGCTCGGCGTCACTGCGGTAATGCGGTGGCTCGGAGAACAGCGCGTCAATCCACTCGCGCTCCGGGACTTTTTCCGGGCAAATTGAAAGCGCGGTCAGGTAGCCGTGGGCGGCGATATAGTCCAGGGCCTCATCATGCAGCTCATCAGCATCGAGGAAGGCTTGCAGGCGGGTGAGTTGCTCGGCGAAGGACATCGGGGGCTACCTTTGAAGGAGTAAACGAGGCTGGATTCTAGTCTAGAGCGGCTTGGGCGGCCATAGCCTCAGGGCAATGGATGATGGAATCCGGGCAAAGTCCAATTGCCTTGCGCGTGGCCATCCTGCACTTGCGTATAATGCGCGGCTTGTTCTGGAGGCCCTTCATGCTTGACCACGCGCAACGCATCCTTAAAGACGTATTCGGCTACGACAGCTTCCGTGGTCGGCAGGGTGAGATTATCGAGCGTGTGGCCAGTGGTGGCGATGCCCTGGTGCTGATGCCCACCGGAGGCGGCAAATCGCTGTGCTTCCAGGTCCCGGCCCTGCTGCGTGAAGGCTTGGCGGTGGTGGTATCGCCGCTGATTGCGCTGATGGACGATCAGGTCGCGACCCTCGATGAGCTGGGGGTGGCCGCCGCCGCGCTGAACTCCACTTTGAGCAACGATGAGCAGCGTGAGATTGCCGAGCGGATCAAGCGCGGTGAGATCAAGATGCTGTACCTGGCGCCCGAGCGGCTGGTGCAGCCGCGCATGCTGAGCTTTCTGCAGAACCTTGAGATTGCTTTGTTCGCTATCGACGAGGCGCATTGCGTGTCGCAGTGGGGGCATGACTTCCGCCCGGAATATTTGCAGCTGGGCCAGTTGGCCGAGTTGTTCCCCAGCGTGCCGCGCATTGCTCTGACCGCCACGGCGGACATGCGCACCCGTGAGGAAATCGTCCAGCGCCTGCATTTGCAGGATGCCGAGCGGTTTCTGTCGAGCTTCGACCGGCCGAATATCTTCTATCGCATCGTGCCCAAAGAGCAGCCGCGCAAGCAGTTGCTGAACTTCCTCGCCGCGCGCAAGGGCGATGCCGGCATCGTTTACTGCCTGTCGCGCAAGAAGGTAGAGGAAGTGGCCGCGTTTCTGTCTGAACAGGGCTTTCCGGCGCTGCCCTATCACGCCGGCCTGGCCAATGAGCTGCGTGCCTATCACCAGAAGCGCTTTCTCAACGAGGAAGGGCTGATCATGGTGGCGACCATCGCCTTTGGTATGGGTATCGACAAACCCAACGTGCGCTTTGTCGCCCACCTCGACCTGCCTAAATCGCTGGAAGCTTATTACCAGGAAACCGGCCGCGCCGGCCGTGACGGTCTGCCGGCGGATGCCTGGATGGCCTACGGCCTGCAGGATGTGATTTTCCTCAAGCAGATGCTCAACAACTCCGAGGGCGACGAGCGGCATAAGCGCGTCGAGCAGCACAAGCTCGATGCCATGCTGGCGCTATGTGAGGAAACCCGCTGCCGCCGTCAGTCGCTGCTGGCCTACTTCGATGAAGACATGCCGCAACCCTGTGGGCACTGCGATAACTGCATGGATGGCGTGCAGACCTGGGATGCCACCGAGCCGGCGCGTCAGGCGCTGTCGGCGATTTACCGCACCGGCCAGCGCTATGGCGTGGGGCACCTGGTTGATGTGTTGCTCGGCCGCGACAACGATAAAATTCGCACGGTCGGCCATCAACACCTGGCGGTGTTCGGGATTGGCAAGGCGCTGGCCGAAGGCGAGTGGCGTTCACTGTTCCGCCAACTGGTGGCGCGCGGCTTGGCGGATGTCGACCTCGAGGGTTTCGGTGGTTTGCGCCTTGCTGACAGTTGCCGGCCCTTACTCAAGGGCGAGGTCAGCCTGCAATTGCGCCGCGACCTCAAGCCGCAGCAGAGCGCCAAGGCGTCCAGCAGTGCCGCCAGCCAATTGGTGCGTGGCGAGGAGCGCGGCCAGTGGGAAGCGCTGCGCGCCTTGCGGCGCAAGCTGGCGGAAGAGCATGGCGTGCCGCCGTATGTGATTTTCCCCGATGCCACCTTGCTGGAGATGCTGCGTAGCAAGCCCAGCACCTTGGCCGAGATGGCCCGGGTCAGCGGTGTTGGCGCGCGCAAGCTGGAGCGTTATGGCGAGGCCTTTCTCGCGGTGCTGGGGGCTGATGATGACGCGCCGCGTGCGGTGGTCGACCTGCGCCATGAGCTGGTCAGCCTGGCCCGTGCCGGCATGACCCCGGCGCAGATCGCCAGCCAGCTGAGTTGCAGTGAAAAGAATGTCTACGGTTTGTTGGCTGAAGCCATTGGCCGCCAGCAGTTGTCGCTCGAGCAGGCGCTGGATGTGCCCGAGGCATTGCTTGGCGAGATTCAGGATGCCTTTCTCGATGGCGAGGGTGAGTTACCGCCGGTGGCCACGATCAGCGAGCAGTTTGCCGGGCGTGTTGAGCTGGGCATCCTGCACTGTGTGCGCGCGGCCTTGCAGGCGGAATTCGAGGCCTGAGCAACTGCTGCAACCCACAGGCCCTACACACTGGCCAGTGGCCGATTTTGCCGCTGTGCTTGGCGCACCAGGTGAATGCCCTAGCCTGGCCTCGGTGCTAGCATCCTCAAGCTTTCTCTTGAGTGAACCGCCCCATGGACCGACTGATTCAAGCCAACGGCCAGCCGCACTACGGTCTGTTTCCCGCAGCGCCGGGGCTGGTCAATTACCGTGATTTCGACTTCCGCTCGCCCATGGGGCGCAAACTGGGTGCATTGGCCAAGTGGCGGCGCTTTCATCAATTTCAGTATTTCGGCCTGATCAGTGATGAACTGATTGGCGGCTGTGCGTTGGCCAATCTCAGTCTGCTGGGCGTGGGCTTTGTCTATCTGTTTCATCCCGCCAGTGGGCGGATGATCGAACGCCAATTCAAATTGCCGCTGGGCTTTGGCAGCCAGTTTTCGCAGACGCCCGATCAGGGTGTGTGTGAGTTGCGCAGTGGCGGCAATCTACTGCGCCTGGAAAATAGCGCGGCGCCGAAGGAAAAGCGCTTGCTGGTTGAGTTGGATGACGGCACCCGCATCGACGCGCGCTTTTCCGAAGCCGTGCCGGCGTTTCAGCCGCTGTGTATCAATACACCGACGGGCGTCAATGGCTGGGTCTATGCACAAAAGGTCGCGGGCGTGCGATGCAGCGGTCAGGTGCGCAGCGCGCTGGGGGATTTCGACCTGGCGCAGATCGACGCATTTGCTCATCACGACTGGTCAGCCGGTTATATGCGCCCCGAGACTCACTGGAACTGGGCCTGTTTGTCCGGACAGGCGGGCGCGCAGCGGGTGGGCTTGAACCTGTCCTGTGGGGTTAATGAAACCAGCTTTACCGAGAACTGCTTCTGGCTCGATGGCGAACTACTCAAGGTTGATACGGTGCGGTTTGCCTTTGATGGCGATCAGCCGTTACGGCCCTGGCTGATCAACTCCCATGACGGTCAGGTAGCGTTGCGTTTTGAAGGCCGTGGTTTGCACAAGGAACGGCTGAATGTAGGGCTGCTAGCGAGCAACTTTAAACAGATTTTCGGTCAGTTCAGCGACGTATTGCGGCCGGTTGGCCGGCCCGAGGTGCGTATCGATAACCTCTGGGGCTTTGTTGAAGATCAGTATGTAAAGTGGTGAACGCCTGCGCAGGCTTGCCTGGGTCAAGGGGTTATGGTTAGCTGGCTAATAATTAGTTTTTTATAGTTAAGAGCCTGTGTCCATGTCGCAAACTGATCAACACCGCTTTGCCATGCAAGTTGCCCAACTCTCCCGCGCTTGGCGCGCCGAACTGGACCGTCGCTTAGTCGGTCTTGGCCTTTCCCAGGCTCGCTGGCTGGTGCTGCTGCACCTGGGGCGCTTTGCCGAATTACCCACACAGCGCGAGTTGGCACAGAGCGTTGGCGTCGAAGGGCCGACCCTGGCGCGCCTGCTCGATAGCCTGGAGGCTCAGGGGCTGGTCAGTCGTCAGGCAGTACCCGAAGACCGCCGCGCGAAGAAGATTGCCCTGAGGCCAGAAGCCCGCCCGCTGATTGAAAAAATCGAAGCGATCTCCGCACAGTTGCGTCAGGAAGTCTTCGCTGGGATCGATGAAGACGAATTGCGCCGTTGCCAGAAGGTCCACGCTCAAGTGTTGAGTAATCTGGAAAAACGCTGATGCACGATGATCTGCAGGCCCTGCAGCAACGTTTCGGTCCACGTTACCCGCAGTGGCTACTGGCTGTGTTGATGGTCGGCAGCATGGCCATGATATTGGCCTCTACCAGTATCAACGTCGCCTTGCCGGCGATCATGGCCGATTTCGCCATCGGCCGGCCGCTGGCGCAGTGGCTGTCCACCGGTTTTCTCGCCGCCATGACGGCTGGGCTGTTATTGGCCGCCTGGGCTCAGGCGCGCTTTGGTGCACGGCGCACGGCGCAGTTCGGCCTGCTGCTTTTTATCATTAGTTCGCTGTTGGCGTTGGTGGTCCATGCCGCTTGGCAGTTGATCGCCTTACGCATCGTTCAGGGGCTGTGCGCCGGGATTGTGCAGCCGTTGGCCATGGTGCTGATCTTTCGCGTGTTTGCCGACGGTGGCCGCGGTATGGCGCTGGGTATCTATGGCTTGGGGGTGATGCTGGCACCTTCGTTAGGGCCGGCTGTGGGGGGGTATTTGGTCGATCATTTCGGCTGGGCAGCGATTTTCTGGATGCCTCTGCCGATGTGCCTGCTGGCCATGCTGGCGGGCCAATGGTTATTGCCGAATGTGCGTGAGCGCAGCACGCCGCGCCTGGATATTCAGGCCTTTGCCTGGTTGAGTGTGGCGATATTCGCCGCGCTGGGTTTTCTGGCTGAAGCACAGCGTTTTGCCTGGAGTGCGCCCAGTGTCTGGCTACCTGGCTCCTTAGCGCTGTTGGCGGGCATGGTGTTTATCCAGCGCAGCCGGCGTGCCGCTCAGCCTTTGTTGCCACTGACGTTGTGGCGGCATGCTGGTTTTCGCAGCGCCAGTTGGGTGGCTTTGACCCTGGGGTTGGGGCTGTATGGTTCG
>JAWWDH010000105.1:0-9532 GCA_033720015.1 Pseudomonas sp. | reverse complement strand
GTGCTTGGTAATCCTTCGACACCACGGTGTAGACCTTGGCCGCGCCGTAATCAGGGCCGAAGACCTCGTCGCCGCCGTCCAGGTAGGTGAGGTCGTACTGGGTGTTCATCGGGTGCGGCGCCCAGCCGAGGAAGACCACCGGCTCTTGCTTCTTCACCGCACGCTGCACCTGAACCAGCATGCCGGCTTCGCTGGACTCGACCATGCGGAAGTCGCCCAGGCCGTACTGGTTGTCATCGATCATTTTCTCGATCAGCAGGTTGCCGTCATTGCCGGGCTCGATGGCGTAGATCTTGCCCTTGAGCTGGTCCTTGAACTTGGCAATGTCCTGAAAGCTCTTGAGGCCCGCTTCGGCCGCATAGGTCGGCACGGCCAGGGTGTACTTGGCGCCTTCGAGGTTGGCTTTGGGCAACACTTTTACCCCGTCATCCTTGAGGAACGGCTCGATCACCGCATCCATGGACGGCGCCCAGTAACCGAGAAAGACATCAATCTGGCCTTTCTTCACGCCGGTAAAGGCGATGGGTACCGAGGCCATGACTTTGCGTGGCTGGTAGCCCAGGCCTTCGGTCAGGGTCATGGCCACACCGGTGGTGGCGGCAATGTCAGCCCAGCCGATTTCGGCGAAGCGGACCTGCTTGCAGCTTTCCGGCTCCTGGGCCCAGGCGGCCTGGGTCAGGGCGCAGCTGATAAGGGTGACACTGGCAAGGCTTTTAATCGGGTTCATGGCTAACTCCTTAAGCAAAAAATAGGGGGCTTACGGGCGTTGCAGCCTGGCGTTGAGCCAGGCGAACACACCGGGGCGATTGGCGATTTGTGGGTTGCCGAAGCTTTCGGTGATGCGGTCGAGAATGATCGCCAGCAGCACCACAGCCATGCCGCTTTCAAAACCGAGGCCGATATCCAGGCGCTGAATACTGGCCAGCACCTCGTTACCCAGGCCGCCGGCACCGACCATCGAGGCGATGATCACCATCGACAGGGCCATCATGATGGTCTGGTTAACCCCGGCCATGATCGAAGGCATGGCGTTGGGCAGTTGCACCTTGAACAGCAGCTGACGTCCGGTGCAGCCGAACGACTGGCCGGCTTCGACGATTTCTTTATTCACCTGACGGATGCCGAGGTTGGTCAGGCGTACCGCAGGCGGCATGGCGAAGATCACCGTGGCGATGATCCCGGGTACGCGGCCGAGGCCGAACAGCATGGCCGCCGGGATCAGGTAGACGAACGCCGGCATGGTCTGCATAAAGTCCAGCACCGGGCGAATGGTGGTGGCAACCCGTTCACTGCTGGCGGCCCAGATGCCCAGGGGAATACCCAGCAGCAGGCTGATGAAGGTGGCCGAGAAGGTCAGGCCGAGGGTCACCACGGTCTGTTCCCAGAAGCCGGTCAGCACGATCAGCGCGAAGGAAATGGCGGTAAATACGGCGAACTTGACGCCGATACGCCACAAGCCGAGGCCGACGAACAAGGCGATCAGCAGCCAGGCCGGTGGCCACATCAGCAGGTTTTCCAGGGCTTCGGAGAAGCCATTGACCACACTGCCAATGCTGTCGAACGCACCGCTGTAGTTATCCAGCAGGTATTCCACGCCGTCGTTGACCCAGGTACCTAGGTCGATTTTTTTCTCACTCATTGGATTCTCCCTGCATGCGGCTCAGAAGGCGGCCCTTACTAATGGAGCCACTGTATTGGCCGTCTTCGTCCACCACCGGCACTGGGCCGTCGGTTTCCACTACGCGTTCGATGATCTGGTCCAGCGGCATGTCGTGGGACAGCGGCTCGACCTGCAGCAGGGCATCGTTTTGCAGCGGTTGCGTGGCGTCGCCGTTAACCATCAAGGCAATTTTTTCCAGGCTGATGGAACCCTGGAATTCGTTGTTTTCATTGACGATAAAGGCGTAGTGCTGGTCTTGCTCCTGCAGGTCCTGGCAGATCTGCGCGGCATCCGGGGCCTCGCAGTCTTGCCCATACAGCGGAACGGTGTCGGTCATGATTTGCCCGGCGGTGAGGTAGCGGCTGGTGTCGACGGTATCGAAGAAGTTGCGCACGTAATCGTTGGCGGGGTTGTCCACCAGCTCTTGCGGGGTGCCAACTTGCACCAGCTTGCCGCCTTCCATGATGCCGATGCGGGTGCCGATGCGCATGGCCTCTTCGATGTCGTGGGAGACGAAGATGATGGTGCGCTGATGCTCTTTTTGCAGGTCCAGCAGCAGGTCCTGCATCTCGCGGCGCTTGAGTGGGTCGAGGGCCGAAAAGGCTTCGTCCATGATCATCATCGACGGGTCGACCGCCAAGGCGCGAGCCAGGCCGACGCGTTGCTGCATACCGCCAGACAGCTCATGCGGGTACTTGTCGGCGAAGCTGTCCAGGCCAACCTGAGTCAGCACCTCCATGGCTTTTTCTTCGCGCTCCTTGCGGGCCACGCCGGCCACTTCCAGGCCGAAGGCCGCGTTATCGAGCACGCTCAGCGAAGGCATCAGGGCGAAAGACTGAAAAACCATGCTCATGTCGCGGCGGCGCAGCTCAACCAGTTCCGCCTGCGGCATCTTGGCGACGTTCTGGCCGTCGATGTAGACGTTGCCCGCGCTGGGCTCGACCAAACGGTTGATCAGGCGAATCAGGGTCGACTTGCCCGAGCCGGACAGGCCCATCAGCACGAAGATCTCGCCTTCTTCGACGCTGAACGAGACGTCGCTCACACCGATTACAGCGCCTTTTTCGGCGAGGATGCGCTCTTTATCCCAGCCCTGCTTGAGCAGGTCGATGGCGTCTTGTGGCTCATCACCGAAGACCTTGTAGAGGTTTTCGACAACTATTTTTCCAGATTGCATGCAGTGTGTGTCCCTTCAAGGGGCCTGCGTAGCTGCGCAGGGCAAATGCCAAGGCAATAACGTACAGCGCGCTGACAAAGGCGAGCGTGGCAGGCTTGAGTGGGTGTAGGCAGGGAGGGGTAACGCGGCGGGTTGACGCGAATGGCGTCGGGCATAGAGGCGGCCCCGCTCCAGGTACGCAATGACCGTGGGCGAAACGCGGGAGTGCTGTTGAGTAAACCGTTCTTTGCCGTATTGCAAACCGTGATCCATATCCTCTGCGGGTGAAACCGCCCGATGATTCGGGCAAGCGCATCTCGTTGGGAGGTGCGTTGTCAGTTCGATAGTCAGCCAGGTCGCGTTCGTCTCGACGAATAGCTTCAGCGGGTCGTGATCAGCGCCGATTAATCGTTAACGATCAGCGGTGCAAATCGCGTGAATGAGTACGCTGAAGTGCGGCGGCCTAGCGACTGCCTTTAAAAACCATAACAGATGTTTGCCTGTCATGGGCAAGGCTGGAGGCCGCGCCAACCGTGGTTCGCAGTATTTGAAATGGCCACAGGTAAGGCGCTTAGGGGGCTGCGCTACAATCGCAAAAAGCGCTAATTTTTTTTGCGCTAATGCCTTTTTTGGCGGTTTTTGTTGATTGACTGATCAGTCTAAAACCGAAATGCCCCGGCATCGCTTGCTAAAAAACGACCGCGAGAGGGCAATGATTTCGAGCAGAATGGCGACGGCCGGCGGGGTGGAAAAGTCCTGATTGTTTCGCGTAGGTGGTGCTCATTGTGTGAGGCTTCTGGGCCGGATTTAACCGCGATCACCTGCGTCTTTGGTGTGCAAGGCGGGACGGTCGGTCAGTGTCATTGGTCCGGCGCGCATCCCTCGGCCTGTGGTGGCGACGTTCAGGCGTGCATGGGTAAGCGGGTTTAGTGCGATTTCAGCTGCATGGACGGGCGCAAGGCAGCGCATCTGAAATGAAAGTAAGGACTATCTTCGTAGATAAGGTGTAGATATTTCGGCTAAAAGTAGATGATCGTTCATTTTTAGCGCGGGTCGCATAGTGCAGTGAGCCATCCCTCCGCGGTTGATATCTTATTGCCACCCTCCAGCCAAGATCACATTAATATAGGCCGCCTGGTCATCTACGCTGTTTGCAGCCGTTGGTTCTTGTCTTATCCGGGTGTAACCCATGCTGAAGCGCATCGCTGTTGCCGACGTCCGTGTCGGTATGTACATCCACGAGTTCTGTGGCTCGTGGATGGATCATCCTTTCTGGAAGTCCAAATTTCTCCTTGAGACCAAGAAAGACCTGCAGCGGGTTCAGGCCAGCAGCGTTGGCGAGTTGTGGATCGATGTCAGCAAAGGCCTGGATGTTGCCCAGGGCACCGTCACTGCCAGTACTGAGGAAGTGGCGGCGCAAACCGAGGCAGATCTATTGGCGGTGGCGCAGAGCCAGCCTGAAGTGCTGACCTCGTCGATGGAGGAAGAACTGCAGCGTGCAGTCAAGCTCTGCGCCACTGCCAAGGCCGCGGTCATCAGCATGTTTGGCGATGCCCGTATGGGCCAGGCCTTGCAGTTCGAGCAGGCCGGCGAGCTGGTCGAGGAAATTTCCGAGTCGGTGTTGCGCCACCCCAATGCGCTGATCAGTCTGGCGCGCCTGAAAAATGCCGATGAATACACCTACATGCACTCAGTGGCCGTCTGTGCGCTGATGATTGCCCTGGCCCGCCAATTAGGCTTGAACGACAACCAGGTGCGTGAAGCCGGGCTTGCCGGTCTGTTGCACGACATTGGCAAAATGGCCATTCCCAATGACATCTTGAACAAGCCCAGCAAATTGACCGACAGCGAGTTCGCCACGATGCGCGACCACCCCATGGCCGGTTCGCAGATGTTGCTCGACAGCAAGCAGGTCAGTGCGCTGGTGCTGGATGTTTGCTTGCATCACCACGAAAAAATCGACGGCACGGGCTACCCGCATCGTCTGGCCGGAGAGCAGATAAGCCTGTATGCGCGGATGGGCGCGGTGTGTGATGTGTATGACGCGGTGACCTCCAATCGCCCGTATAAGAACGGTTGGGACCCTGGCGAGTCCATCCGCAAGATGGCTGAGTGGAAAGGCCATTTCGACCCCCTGGTGTTCCAGGCATTTGTTAAAGCCGTGGGCATCTACCCGGTGGGCTCGTTGGTGCGCCTGGAAAGCGGACACATTGGTGTGGTCATGGAGCAGAAAACCGGGTCCCTGTTGACGCCCATGGTCAAAGTATTCTTCTCGGCCAAGAGCAAAATGCCGATAGCGCGTGAGGTCATCGACCTCAGCCAATTGGCTGGGCGTGACAAGATCGTCGGCCGCGAGACGGCGGAAAAGTGGGGTTTTCGCCATGTCGACGAACTCTGGAGCGGCTTAGCCGGTTAAGCGCCTGCACCGCGCGGTCGGACAGTCGGTCCCGCAGATGGCAGATACTGTGCGTCAGGGCAGCCGGGTGTTGGCGCAGAACACTGCGCGCTTCAAGCGTGATTGACCGACTCGTCGCGACCTGTAGGGTGGCTTAGGCGCATGTCGGGGTTCTGCAGGGTGGCGCGCATGTGGACGCGCCGTAACCCTCCGGCGTTTTGCAGGGCTCGCGGATTGGTGGGTTACGTGGCGCTCCACCGGCGCGGGTTTTGTCGGGCTCAAGGCTTGGCGCCGCTAACCCACCCTACGGCTCTGCGTCCAGCCTTGACGCTGGCAGCGGCCTGCCGCAGGCTCCTCGCCGAGTTGCCACGAGCAGGACGCCCATGCCGCACATTCTGATTGTCGAAGACGAAGCCGCGATCGCCGATACGCTGATTTTCGCGCTGCAAGGTGAAGGCTTTACCACCACGTGGATGAGCCTGGCCGAGCAGGCCCTGACGGAGCAGCAGCGCAACCCCGCCGACCTGCTGATTCTTGATGTTGGGCTGCCGGATATCAGCGGTTTTGAGGCGTGCAAACGCCTGCGACGTTTCTCCGAGGTGCCGGTGATTTTTCTCACGGCGCGCAGCGAGGAAATCGACCGGGTGGTGGGCCTGGAAATCGGTGCCGACGATTACGTGGTCAAGCCGTTCAGCCCGCGTGAAGTGGCGGCGCGGGTCAAGGCCATCCTCAAGCGCATGGCGCCACGGCAAGTCGAGGCCGAACGCTCAATCAACGGGCCGTTTCGGCTAGATCTTGAGCGTGTACAAATTCACTACCACGAGCAGTTGCTGAGCCTGACTCGCCACGAGTTTCGCCTGCTACAAAGCCTGCTGGGACAACCCGAGCGGGTGTTCTCCCGCGAGCAGTTGCTCGATGGTTTGGGCGTAGCAGCCGATGTCGGTTACGAGCGCACGATCGACAGCCATATCAAGAGTCTGCGCGCCAAGCTGCGTCAGGTGAGCGCCAATGCCGAGCCGATCCAGACCCATCGCGGCCTTGGCTACAGCTATTCGCCGAGACACGCCTGATGCCGCTGGGGATTCGCATCTTCCTAGTGTACTTCCTGTTTGTCGGCCTGGCCGGCTGGTTTGTCCTGAGCACGGTGATGGATGAAATTCGCCCAGGGGTGCGCCAGTCCACCGAAGAAACCCTGGTCGATACCGCCAACCTGCTGGCGGAAATTCTGCGTGACGAGGTCAAGGCCGGGCGCTTGCAGCAGAGCCGCTTGCCGCAGGTGTTGCAGGCTTACGGTCAGCGCCAGCCGCAGGCGCAGATCTGGGGTGTGGAGAAAACCCAGGTCAACCACCGCATCTATGTTACCGACGCTCAAGGCATGGTGTTGCTGGACTCCACGGGCGCAGCGGTGGGCCAGGACTATTCGCGCTGGAACGATGTACTCCTGACTCTGCGTGGCGAATACGGCGCGCGCTCGACCAAGGAAGACCCCAGCGATCCTGACTCCTCGGTGATGTACGTGGCCGCGCCGATTATGGATGGCGCGCAGATAATCGGCGTGGTCTCGGTGGCCAAGCCCAACCGCACCTTGCAGCCCTATATCGAGCGTTCCGAGCAGCGTCTGGCCTGGCTCGGTGGTGGTTTGATCGTGCTCGGGTTGCTGATCGGCGCGTTGCTGTCTTGGTGGCTCAGCGCCGCGCTGCGCAAGCTGACCCGCTACGCGCAGGCGGTGAGCGCCGGGCAGCGTGCGGAGTTACCCAGCGTGCGCGGTGGCGAACTGGCGCAACTGGCCGAGGCCATCGAACACATGCGCACCGAACTGGAAGGCAAGGCTTACGTCGAGCGTTACGTCCACACCCTGACCCACGAGCTGAAAAGCCCGCTGGCGGCGATTCGCGGCGCGGCGGAATTGCTCGACAGTGAGATGCCCGTCGGCCAGCGCCAGCGCTTCGTCGCCAATATCGATCAGGAAAGCGCGCGCATGCAGCAGCTGATCGAGCGGCTGCTGCACCTGGCTCAGGTTGAGCAGCGTCAGGGCCTGGAAGAGCAGGTGGCGGTGCCGCTGCGGGCGCTGGTCGACGCCTTGTTGCAGGCGCAAATGGCGCGAGTATCCGCCGCTGAGTTACGCATTGAGAACCTGATTGCCCCGGAGTTAAGTGCCTGCGGCGAGGCGTTTTTACTGCGTCAGGCGCTCAGCAATTTGCTGGATAACGCCCTGGACTTTACGCCTCAGGGTGGGCTGCTGCGCTTCAGCGCCGAACGCCTGGATGAGCAGCTCGAACTGCGCCTGTTTAACCAAGGCGAGGCCATTCCCGATTACGCCCTGGCGCGCCTGTGCGAGCGCTTCTATTCGCTGCCGCGCCCCAGCAGCGGGCGCAAAAGCACCGGTTTGGGGCTGAATTTTGTCGAGGAAGTGATGCAGTTGCACGGCGGCGCGTTGCATATCGGTAATACCCAGGGTGGGGTCGAAGTGTGTCTGCGCTTACCGCGTTTCGTTGGCGACTGAGTGTGGCCTCTGGCATTGCCCTTACTGCATGCCAATGGTTGCGTTGAGTCCGGGCAGGTGCTCTGATCGACCGTCATGGGTTGGCGGCGAGGGCCAGGCCGGGCACTATCCTTATTGTTACTCCCTAATAAGAAACTGAGCAGGAGCCCCTGCATGATCACAGTCGCCGAGATACTCCGTGCCAAGCCACAGGCCGCGGTTTATAGCGTCACGCCGACCACGTCGGTACTCGAGGCCATCAAACTGATGGCCGAAAAGGGCATTGGTGCGCTGGTGGTGTTGGATAAGGGCCGCCTGGCGGGCATCGTCAGCGAGCGTGACTACGCGCGTAAGATTGTCCTGTTAGAGCGCTCTGCTGCCGACATTGCGATCAGTGAGATTATGACCGCCGATGTCCTGACCGTCGGCCTGCGTGACACCTCGCAGGACTGTATGCAGCTGATGACCGACCGCCATCTACGCCATCTACCGGTGTTGGCTGAAGGCGAGCTGATTGGCTTATTGTCGATCGGTGATCTGGTCAAACACACCATCGCCGAGCAGGCCAGCTTGATTCAGCAGCTGGAGCAATACATTCGCGGCGAGTAGGCCTATTGAACCTGCTGCGCAGCTCAGACGCAGCAGTCGTACTTGAAGGCAGTGGAGGTTATCTTAGCCGGTGAGTAACGCGTTAAGGCCGTACGGTGGATAGTGCTGTGCGGTTTGGGTGTGGCGCGCATACTGGCTGCTCAATAACCCTGAGGTGACGATTATGACCCTTGCCCTGACTCCGCTACTTTCGCTGATCGCCGGTATTCTGATCCTCGTGGTGCCGCGCTTGCTGAATTACATCGTGGCGATCTATCTGATCGTGGTTGGTCTGGTGGGCATATTCGGCACGGGCAATTTCAACCTGCGCTTCTAAGCGATGAGCCGCCCCGGTTTGCCGGGGCGGCTGCGTTCAACTCTCCTTCAAGAGCCGCTTGGCCGTTTGCCCGTACTCTCCACGCATTCTCCATATCCCCTCCATAAAGCCTCCACCTGCGCTGCCCAGACTCTGCCTACCTAAACCGTATCGGAGAGTTGCACCATGAACCGCATTCTGGGTTTCAAGCTGGGCGCTGTCGCGTTGCTGATTTTGCTGCTGTTGATTCCGCTGTCGATGATCGACGGCTTGGTCAGTGAGCGGCAGTACCAGCGCGCCGAGGTACTGCAGGACATCGCGCGCAGTTCCAGTTACCGCCAGCAGCTCACTGGGCCAATTCTGGTGATGCCCTACACCAAGGTCTGGCACCAGTGGAAAACCCACGCCAAGACCGGCGAGCGCTATATGGAAGAGCAGAGACGCAGCGGCCGCTTGTACTTTCTGCCGGAGCGCTTTGTGCTCAATGGCACGGTGGCGACCGAGGAGCGTGCGCGGGGTATCTACAAGGCGTTGCTGTACCGCAGTGACAACCAAATCAGCGGCGCTTTCAAACTACCGGTGCGGCTTGGCTTGGGCGATGACCTCGGCCTGTATCAATTCGCTACGCCATTTCTCTCAGTTGGCATCAGTGATATTCGCGGCATCAGCAACGATCTGCAGCTGCGCTTTAACGGCGGCAACTTGGGTTTTGCGCCAGGCTCGGGCGATGAGCGTTTGGGTGCCGGTGTGCATGCACCTTTGTCGCAGCTCGATAGTCAGGGCGGACAGGTGCTGGAGTTCGCCTTTGATTTAAAGCTGCAAGGCACCGAGCAATTAAGTATCACCCCGGTCGGCCGTGACAGCCGGGTTGAGCTGAGCGCCGACTGGCCGCACCCGAGCTTTGTCGGTGAGTACCTGCCGAGTAGCCGCGAGGT
>JAWWDH010000104.1:0-9652 GCA_033720015.1 Pseudomonas sp. | reverse complement strand
GACCTTCTAGGGTCACCTGACGCTCCTGCATCACTTCCAGCAGTGCCGCCTGGGTTTTGGCCGGGGCGCGGTTGATCTCGTCGGCCAGCAGCAGGTTGGTGAACACCGGGCCTTTGCGCAGCTTGAACTGCTCGCTCTGCAGGTCGTACACGGCGTGACCGGTGACGTCGCTGGGCATCAGGTCCGGGGTGAATTGAATGCGCGAGAACTCGCCGCCAAAGCAGCGCGCCAGCGCACGCACCAGCAAGGTTTTACCCAGGCCGGGAACGCCTTCAACCAGCACATGACCACCCGCAATCAGTGCGCTGAGCACGTCATCGATCACCGCCGTCTGGCCGATCAGGGCTTTCTGCAGTTCGCTACGCAGTGCCTGAGCCAACTGGCTGGCACGCAGGCGCTGGCTATTCGGATTCGCGGCGGGCGCTGTCGGAGCCGCTGCTGTGGGTGCGACAGCGGGTGCTTCAGCGGCGGTGGGCGCGGGGGTTACAGCAGCCGTTGCGATTTCGCTGTCCGGTTGTTCGGGGGTGTTTTCGCTCATAGGGCATTCCTGAGGGTTTGCAGGTTGGCGACCTGGCGGGTGAATTCGGCGGCGGCCAGGCGCTGCTTGGGCGGCGGTCGCATGGCTTGACTGATAACGCGGGACGGCTGGCGAGTCAGGCGGCTAAGCACCTGCCATTGTTCGGCTACTGCGAGGCGCTCAAAGCCCGGGTGGCGATGGCGGGCGCGGCGCTGGATGTCCTGTTGCAGACCTTGCAGCAGGCTCTGTTGACCGTTGTGGCGCAGGAGGAATTCGGCGCTGCCGCGCAGGTGTTCCTGCAACTGTCGACGATTACGGCTGGCCGGTAGCAATAATGGACCCTGACGCATACCCAGGTGCCACAGCCCGAATACCAGCAGCAGCGCCAGGGCAACCAGCGCCTGCGGGAAGTGTTCGAGCAATAGGCTGAGCAGGTCATCGCGGTCGGCACGGTAGAGCAGGGTGACCTGGCTGTCCTGAGTCATGTACCAGAGCAGCCAGGCGTTGTCGTACTGGCCGATGCTCTGGTTCTGCCAGATCCAGCTGTCACTGACCACGCTGATCAGGCCGTCGCCATGGTAGAGCTGCAGTAGGTGCGTGGCCGCATCGCTGTTGGCCCAGGCATGGGCGCGATTCTCGGCATCGTAGAGATGGAAGTCGGTGTCGAAGTTGATGTAGGCCGGCGCCTCTTCGTTTTCCAGATAGAGCTGGGTCAGTTCTGGATAGGCATTCTTCTCGTCATCCGCAGCCTCAGCTGCGTCGTCAGCGGCAGGGGCGGATTGCGGATCGCCGTCGACGGGCTGCGGTTCATCAGGTGCTGGGTTGTTTTCTTCGTCGAGATCTTCAGCCTGATACTGCTGGATACCCAGGCTGTCGAGCAGCAGATCGCCGCTTTTACCGTCTTGCTCATCCCATAGCCGTTCGGCCACGAACAGCAGATGCCCACCTTTGGCCGCCCAGGCCAGGAGGCGCTCGCTTTGTTTGGGCGTCATGCGCTGGCGATCACCGAGCAGCAGCAGGGTGTGTCCCGCGCTCGGCAGGTCGTTGATGATGCTCAGACCGTCGGCACGCTGCACCTGCAAGCCCTGTGTACGCAGGAACTGTTCGGCGGCCAGATAGGGGTTGGCTTGGGCTTGCGGGGCCGGGCCGTGTTTCAGGGTTTCCTGATAAGGCGTGAGTTTGCTCAGCAGGTAAATGCCGAGCACGCCGAGCAGCAGGAGCAGGCTGGCTCCGAGTGCAAGTTGCAGGCGCCGAGTCATGCCTGTGCCTCTTGTTCAAACAGCTGTCGCCACGCGCCGCACAGGCTCAGTTTCAGCGCAGGCGGCGGCAGCTGATGGCCGTAGGCGAGGTTCTGCCAGTGGCCGGTCAGCGTCTGACTGAAGTGGCTGAGGTTTTGCTGCTCAAGCGCCTGCACCAGTTGCAGCACCTCGGCTTCGGTATGCGCGCTTTTCAGCGGCAAGCGCTGCTCATGCAGCAGACGGCTGAGCAGGGCGCGGTAGAGCAAGCCGAGGGCCGCGCGTGGTTGTGCGTCCCAGAGCCGCTCGACTTCGCCGGGAATATCCGCTGGCAGGCTCTGCGGTGCCACTTCCAGGCCGAACAGCTGTTGCGGTGGCTGGTGCTGCTGGCGTTGCGGCAAGCGCATGCGGCCAGCAAAGGTGCTCAGCCAGTCGCGATAGCGCCACAGCAGCCAGGTGAGCAGGCCGAATAATGTTGCCCACAGCAGCACTTCGAACAACAGCGCCACGCCGTCGATGCTTTTCCACAGTTCGGTGAGTTTGAAAAAGCCCTTCAATAATTCGCTCAGGGCCTTGCCGTCGGCTGCGCTGGGCTCCTTGGGCTCTTCACCGAAACGCCAGCGGGTGACGGTTTCACGGTGTTCAAAGGGCGGTTGATCGAGCAGTTGGCTGATGCTTTGCTGCGCTTGCAGGCTGCTCAGCGGTTGCTTGAGCAGGCGTTCGGCCTGTGGCCCCATAGGGTCTTCAACCGGCACTGGGCAGCTGCTGGTGGCGGCCATGGCGCTATTGGGTATTTGCATCAGCAGCAGGCCGCAGCCCAGCAGCAGGGCATAGGCCACGCCGGTCAGGCGTTGGCGCAGTCGGCGGAACACCAGCTCGATATCCCAGGCTTCGAGGGCGGTGCGCCGGTTCAGATAAAGGGTGAAGCCACAGGCGACGTAAATCGGTTCCCAGAGAATCAGCAGCAGTACGTAAAGCAGGTTGGACAGGTGTTCCAGCCATAACCACTCGCCGGCGTCGGCGTTGATCAAGCTGTCCCAGCTCCAGTTCAGCTCAATTTGCGCCGGTAGCAGCATATAGAGCAGGCTGATGATGCCGAACCACAGCGCCATCTCCAGGTGCATGCCGACGATCGTTAACCAGCTTGCCCCGCCCCCATCACGCTGGCTAAGGGTAGTCAGGCGTTGATTGCGCGCTTTGCCAGCAAGGCCTTCAAGCTGCATGACGGGCATGTCGAAGCTGCGAGTGAGGCTTAACCTGCGCCAAGTCAGGCTGGCTAGCAGTTGCGGTTTGAGCAGGCTAGGCAGGGCTTTCAACGCCTGCTTGAAGCTCGGCTTGGCACCAAATAAGGCGTGCGAAAGGATATACAGCGGCAAGCGCTCATAAGCCGGCTTGAGCCACCAGAAAATCAGCAGGGCAATGCTTGGCGAGTCCCACAGCAGCAAGCAGAGCAGGGCGAAGACTGGCAGGGTCACCAGCGCCCAGCTGAGCATCAACAGCCCGGCATGCTGCTTAGCCAGCAGCACGCCAAGGTCGACGGCCTCCCAGGCACTGCGTGGGCGGATTACCACGCTGGCATCAGTCAGGCGCATGCGTACCTCGACCGGCCAGCAGCAGGTAAGCCAGCACCAGCAGCCACAGCGCGCCGCCGACTGCATATTTGACGGTGGGGCTGGCCAGGCTCATGGATGACCAGTACGCCTCGATAAAGGCGGCCAATAGCAGAAATACAATCACCCCGCCCACCAGCCGCACACTGCTACCGGCGGCCACCCGCAAGGCCTCGCCGCGCGGTAAACGACCCGGCGTGAGTAGTGCCCAGCCCAGTTTCAGCCCGGCGGCGCCAGCCAGGGCAATGGCGGTGAGTTCGAAAGCGCCGTGGCCGACGACGAAAGACCAGAAGGTTTCGCCGTAGCCAATCTGCGTTAGATGGCCGGCCACCGCGCCAATCATCAGGCCGTTGAACAGCAGGAAGAACAGGCTGCCGAGGCCAAATAACAGGCCGCTGGCAAAGGTCTGAAAGGCGATGCCGATGTTGTTCATGATGTAGTAGCCGAACATCATCCAGTCATCGCCCGAATCACGTTCACTGAAGCGGCCAATGCGTCTGGCGTCGGGGTCGTACATTTTTTCCATGTCGGCGACTTGCTCGGGGCCCATCACGCCGTAGACCAAATCGGGGAAGTGGTAGACCAGTACGCCCATCAGTAACAGGCTGCCAAAAAACACCAGGCACCCTGCGACGACGAAGCGCCATTCGGCTCTAACCAGGCGCGGAAAACCCGCCAGAATAAAGCCGAGTAACTGGCCGCCCAGCGGGCTGCGATGGCGGTAGAACTGTTGATGGCCACGCATGGCCAGTTGTTGCAGTCGCTCGATCAGCAGGCTGCTGTAACCGCGACTCTGCGCCAGCGCCAGGTGCTGGCACACGCGTCGATAGGCCGCGGCAAAGCCTTTGCACTGCTGGCTGTCGGCTTTGCCGCGCTCAAGCGCTTCAAGCTGCGTGCTGAACGCCTGCCAATCGGCCTGGTGCTGGTTTTCAAACAGGCTCTGCTTCATGTCGGGCCCAGCAAGCCACGGGCAATGCCGTGAATCTGTTGTTCCGCCCGCTCGACGGGGACCTGCAACGGCTCGGCAAGAATGCTTGCCAGCTCATCACGGCGCGCGCTGGACAGGCTCTGCGCGCGCTCGGCAAAGCTCAGCAGGGCGCGTTGTTCGTCAAGCGTCATACTGAACGGCGCACGCAAGGCTTCGGCTGGCGGCAGTTCGGGGGCAATTGGGGCGTTATCGCGATAAACCACCAGGGTCCCGGCCGCGATATCGCCCAGGCGTTTAAAGGCCGGGTGATTGAGGCAGCTGAGAATGCCCAGGGTATAGCCGAACGGCAGGATGTCGACGAAACGCAGCAGGTTGCGGGTGAGTGAGGCGGCCCAGCCAATCGGCGTGCCGTCGTCATGAATGACCCGCAGGCCCATCAGTTGTTTGCCGGGTGAGCGCCCCTGGTTGAGCACTTCAAACAGCACCATGTACCACCAGGTCACGAGAAACAGCAGGATAGTGCCCAGGCCCATGCCGAACTGCCCTAGCAACGCCAAGACAGCAAACAATGCGCCGAGCAGTGCGCCGCGGATCAGCAGGTCGATGCTGAAGGCCAGCGCACGCGGCACCAAACCCGCCGGGCGTAGGATCAGGTCGATGCCTTCCGGTGTTTCCACTTTATAGCGGGTATCCAGCAGCGGATGTGCGGCAACTGAAGAAGAGGGGGGCGTGTGCGGCATCGGCAGACTGCGTCGAGGAAAGCCCGATGCTAGCCAGCAGCACGCAGGGACGCAACCGGCGCTGTCACAAGACTCGAAGCACAGGGCTATTTAGTGGCAATTAATCGGTTGGGTGGACAGTTTGAAGGTCGGCTATGTGCGCCGGGGGCTGTGCTTGGCAGCGGGGTGCTAGACTGCCAGCGCCTCAGCATTAGGACGTTATTGTGACCTCTAGCCTCTTTTGGTACGACTACGAAACCACCGGAATCGACCCGCGCCGCGACCGTCCGTTGCAGGTGGCCGGGATTCGCACCGATGAACAACTTAATGAAATCGCGGAACCGCTGAACATTTATTGCCAGCCAAGCGACGACATCCTGCCGCACCCGGCGGCTTGCCTGGTGACCGGAATTACCCCAAGTACCTTGGCTCAGCATGGTTTGGATGAGGCCGAATTTATGCGCCGCATCCATGCTGAGCTGTCGCAGCCAGGCACCTGCGGGGTGGGCTACAACAGCCTGCGCTTCGATGATGAGGTGACGCGCTACAGCCTGTATCGCAACTTCTATGACCCCTATGGCCGCGAGTGGCAGGGCGGTAATAGCCGTTGGGATCTGATCGACTTGGTGCGTACGGCCTACGCCTTGCGCCCGGAAGGCATCGTCTGGCCGGAAGAAGAGGGGCGGGTCACGCTCAAGCTGGAGCGCCTGACTGCCGCTAATGGCATTGCGCATGGCCAGGCTCACGACGCGCTGTCCGATGTGCGCGCCACTATTGCCTTGGCACGGCTGCTGCGCAGCAAGCAGCCGAAGTTGTATGACTATCTGTATCAACTGCGCACTAAGCAACGGGTGCAGGAGCACATACGCTTATTACAACCCTTGGTGCATATCTCCGGGCGTTATGCCGGTGCGCGACATTACCTGGCAGTGGTGCTGCCCTTGGCCTGGCATCCGCGTAATCGTAATGCCCTGATTGTGTGTGACCTGCAGGCGGATATTGCGCCGTTGCTCAATGAGTCGGCTGAGGTATTGCGCTCGCGGCTTTACACCCGTCGTGATCAATTGGCCGAGGGCGAGTTGCCGGTGCCGCTCAAGTTGCTGCATATCAATCGTTGCCCGGTTGTTGCACCGATGAATGTATTGCGTGCACAGGATATTCAGCGCCTGCAACTCGATATTCCGGCGTATCAGGCGCAGGCCGAGCAGTTACAGGTTAATTCCGCTCTTTGGCAGGACAAGCTGGTGCAGGTATATGGCGAAGAATCATTCGCCCCCAATCAAGACCCGGAACAACAGTTGTACGATGGTTTTATTGGTGACCGTGACCGCCGCTTGTGCGAACAAGTAAGGCGTGCCGAGCCGCAGCAATTGGCCGAGGCTGTTTGGCCTTTTGATGATGGGCGTTTGCCTGAGTTGCTGTTTCGTTACCGGGCGCGCAACTTTGCCGCGAGCCTTAACGCTGAAGAGCAGCAGCGCTGGCGAGCCTTTTGTCAGCAACGTTTGAGCAACCCCGAATACGGTGCGCCGAACACCCTAGAGCAGTTCGAACAGGCTGTAGCGCAGGTGTTTGCCAGTGTGGATGCTGGACAGCAAGCGATACTGCTGGAGTGGCGCGCGTATGCCGAGCGGCTGCGCGAGCAATATGCCTTGTAATAAGTAAGGTCAAATGGGGCGCTAGTTAGCAACTAACGCCCATAAAAAACGCCAGCAATGCTGGCGTTTTTATTTGCAGTCGTACGGGGCGCGCTGTGGCTTAGTCCAGCAGGGTTACCCAGCTTTCAACGACGTCGCCGCCCCACTTGGCTTTCCACTCTTTCAGGGTTTTGTGGTTGCCACCTTTGGTTTCAATCACGTCACCGGTGTTCGGGTTCTTGTATTGCTTAACTTTACGAGCGCGCTTGGTGCCAGGGGTTTTGCTTGCGCGGATAGCTTTGCTGCTTTTGGCGTCTGGGTCGAGCATGGCAATGATGTCACGCAGCGACTTCTGGTATTCGCCCATCAGTGCTCGCAGTTTGCCTTCGAATTCCAGCTCTTTTTTCAGCTTGTCGTCTTGCGACATGTTCTTCAGGCGGTCTTGCAGCTCTTTGATAGCTTCTTCGGTGGCGCGGTATTCATTGATCAGCGACATGTAGGCGTGCCTGTATTAAGAAATGACGATTAAGTGGTAGTAATAGTAGTCAGGCACTTTTCACAAGTAAACCGCTTTGTCGGTATTTTTTATGAATTGTATTGTTAAGTAACTTATTGGCCGTTTTGCTTTTTGTACATGAGGCATGTTCAACGCTTAGTTTGCGCTCGGTTTTAGTTGCAGCTCAAGCGCCACTCGCCCGTACGGCTGCCACGGCAGGGCTGTTTGGCTACTGCAGTTTTCGTTTGCAGTGACTAGAATGGCCGACTTTATTCGAGTGCTGGAGCCGTTGATGCGTACTTTTCGATTGGTTATTGCCTGTCCAGACCGGGTAGGGATCGTGGCCAAGGTCAGTAACTTCCTGGCCACTTACAACGGCTGGATTACCGAAGCGAGTCATCACTCTGATAACCAGAGCGGTTGGTTCTTTATGCGTCATGAGATCCGCGCTGACTCACTGCCTTTTGACCTGGATGGTTTCCGTCAGGCGTTTTCGCCCATTGCCCGTGAGTTTTCCATGGAGTGGCGGGTTACCGATTCGGCGCAGACAAAGCGCGTGGTGTTGATGGCCAGCCGTGAATCCCACTGCCTGGCTGATTTGCTGCACCGCTGGCACAGCGATGAACTGGATTGCGAGATTCCGTGTGTGATTTCTAACCACAATGACCTGCGCAGCATGGTCGAGTGGCATGGCATTCCATTCTTCCACGTACCGGTTAACCCTGAAGATAAACAGCCAGCTTTCGATGAAATTGAGCGCTTGGTAAAAGCCCATGCGGCTGACGTAATTGTTTTAGCGCGTTATATGCAGATTCTGCCGGCGCAACTGTGTGCGGAGTTCTCGCAGCGGGTGATCAATATCCATCACAGCTTCCTGCCGTCCTTTGTCGGGGCCAAGCCCTATCACCAAGCGTCGCTGCGTGGGGTGAAGCTGATTGGGGCGACCTCGCACTATGTCACCGAGGAACTGGATGCCGGCCCGATCATCGAGCAGGACGTGGTACGGGTCACTCATCGCGATAGCATCGAGGAGATGGTGCGCCTGGGTAAAGACGTCGAGAAGATGGTGCTGTCGCGTGGTCTACGCTATCACTTAGAAGACCGAGTGCTGGTGCACGACAACAAGACGGTGGTGTTCGACTGACGTGCATGCGGCGCTGCGGTTCAGCGCAGACAGAGGAGTCTACTGATGCTCAAGTCAATCAAGGTACGTGATTACATGACCCGCAATCTGGTGACTTTTCGTCCCGAAATGAACCTGTTCACCGCGATCAATCGTCTGCTTGAGCACCGTATATCCGGCGCGCCAGTGGTCGATGGGCAAGGGCATCTGGTGGGCTTGTTGTCGGAGGGCGACTGTTTGCGCGGCATCCTTTCTGGGGCTTATTACGAGTCGACGGGCGGTAATGTCAGCGCCTATATGACCACTGAGGTTGAAGTGATTTCGCCTGAGGCAGATATCATTGAAATCTCAGAGCGCTTCCTGCGCTGCCGGCGTCGGCGCTTGCCGGTTGTTGAAGGGGGCCGTTTGGTTGGTCAGGTCAGCCGCAGTGATGTGCTGCGGGCGGTCAAAGAGTTCGCCCAGCACGACGAAGGGCGTCTGGCGCTTAACTAAAGCCGAACGCAGCGTACCGGAGGGGTTATGAGTGATCCGCTCTCGCGAGGCGCATCGAGCGCGCCAGAAGTGCTCGGGGAAGGCTGCACGCAGCGCTATGACCCGCAAGTGATGACCCCTGAGCACGGCACCGAATTTGCGGATGCCGCCGAGTTGTGGCGACAGTTGCAGCAAGATAAACAGCCGCCGCCGAGTGGCGACGAGTAGACATGCAAACGGGGCGCTCACTGAGCGCCCCGTTTTTTTGTTGCTGGGTTAAATGTTAAATGCGGAAGCTGTCGACTAGCTGCTTGAGGCGGCTGGCTTGTTGCTCCAGATCACCACAGGCGCGCAGGGTGGCGTTGAGGTTTTCCACGCCTTCCTGGTTAAGGGTGTTGATTTCGGTGATGTCGACGTTGAGTGACTCGATCACCGAGGTCTGTTCCTCTGTCGCGGTGGCCACCGACTGGTTCATGCCATCGATCTCGCCAATGCGTTCGGTCACGCTGCCCAGGCGCGCACCGGCCTGGTTGGCGATCTCGACGCTCTCCTCACTGTAACGCTGGCTTTCAGTCATGGTGGTGACCGATTCACGCGAGCCGACTTGCAGCTCTTCGATCATCTTCTCGATTTCCTGCGCCGACTCCTGGGTGCGATGGGCCAGGTTGCGTACTTCATCGGCTACCACGGCAAAGCCACGGCCAGCTTCACCGGCGCGCGCCGCTTCAATGGCCGCGTTGAGAGCCAGTAGGTTGGTTTGCTGGGAGATGCTTTTAATGACCTCAAGAATTTGCCCGATATTCACGGTCTTGCTGTTGAGGGTTTCGATGTTGCTGCAAGAGGCGCTGATCTTGCCCGACAGTTCATTCATGGCGCGGATGGTTTTTTCCACGACCTGGCGGCCATCTTCTGCCAGATG
>JAWWDH010000103.1:0-9663 GCA_033720015.1 Pseudomonas sp. | reverse complement strand
TGGTTACCGAAAGCCGTGGTAAAGGCCTGGCTACACGCAGCACTGACTACAGCCACCTTGACTGGGTTCCGCGTGAGAGCCTCAGCGCTGCCCAACTGGCTGAAACCGGCCCTTACTGCGCCGGCGCTTACGTAGAACCAACCCGCCCGGGCATGAACGACACGACGCCGATGGATGAAGCGCCGATGTTTATCTCGGCCAAAGCGTCGCGCTACGAACAGGAAGAGCAGGTCGCGACCCTCGCCGGTGATGTCGTGCTGCGCCAGGCTGGCATGCAGGTCGAGGCAGATGAGGCCAACCTGCACCAGGCGGAAAACCGTGGCGAGCTGATCGGTAACGTACGCCTGCGGGATCAGGGCATGCTGGTGGTCGGTGATCGCGCCGAACTGCAACTGGACAACGGCGAAGCCAAAGTCGATAACGCCGAATATGTGCTGCACAAGAGCCATATCCGCGGTAATGCGCTCTACGCCAAGCGTGAAGAAAGCGCGATTATTCGCCTGAAAGACGGCACTTACACCAGCTGCGAACCTGGCAGCAACGCCTGGCACCTGAAGGGCAATAACATCACCCTGAACCCGGCCACCGGCTTCGGCACCGCGACCAACGTCACCCTGCGCGTGAAGAATATTCCGGTGTTCTACACACCCTATATCTACTTCCCGATTGATGACCGTCGCCAGTCCGGCTTCCTGCCGCCAAGCATCGGCAGCTCAGGCGATAACGGCCTGACCCTGCAGACGCCTTACTACTTCAACCTGGCACCGAACTACGACGCCACGCTGTACCCGACTTACATGAGCGACCGCGGCTTGCTGATGGAAGGCGAGTTCCGCTACCTCACCAAGAACAGCGAAGGCCAGGTCGGCGGCGCCTTCCTGCAAGACAGCAATGACGACCGCAAACAGCAATCGGAGTATCAAGACCAGCGCTGGATGTACAGCTGGCAACACAAGCAGGGCCTCAACGATCGTCTGCTGGCCGAAGTCGATTACACCGACATCAGTGACCCCTACTACTTCCAGGACCTGAGCACAGATCTAGGCCTTGGCATCGATACCTACGTAAACCAACGCGGCACCCTGACCTACCGAGGCGACAGCTATACCGCGCGACTGAATGCGCACGCTTACGAGTTGGCCAACATCACCGATATCACGCCGTATAACCGTCTGCCGCAGATCACCCTGGACGGCACGTTGCCCTTCCAGCCGGCAGGTCTCAACCTGACCTATGGCTCCGAGTATGTGCGCTTTGACCGAAGCCTGCGCAAAGGTAACTTTATTGATGAAGACGGCGGCCCGCTAAACGCCGACGGCACAGTCGGCACGCCTTGGTATGACACCCGCCTGAAGGGGCTGGCGCGCGCCAACGGTGACCGCCTACATGTTGAGCCTGGAATTAGCCTGCCGCTGAACTGGAGCTGGGGCTATATCAAGCCGCAGGTCAAATACCTGCAAACCAACTACGACCTGAGCCTGGACCAACAAGGCAAAAACACCTTGCTGGCTGAGCAGGAATACAAAAGCAGTCAGAGCCGTGGTGTAGGCATGTTCAGCCTCGATAGCGGCCTGTACTTCGACCGCAACACTCAACTGTTCGGCACGCAGTTCCGTCAAACACTGGAGCCACGCGCCCTCTACCTTTATGTGCCAGAAGAAGACCAGACCGACATCCCGGTCTTCGACACGGGCGAAAGCACCTTCAGCTACTCCTCGCTATGGCGTGAGAATCGCTTCTCCGGCAAGGATCGCATCGGTGACGAGAACAAACTGTCGCTGGGCGTCACCAGTCGCTGGATTGAACCCAACGGCTTTGAGCGCCAGCGTTTCAGCATCGGCCAGGCGATTTACTTCGAAGACCGCCAAGTACAACTGCCAGGCATTGATTACCGTACTCGCGATGACGCGACCGCTTCGGTATCGCCTTACGCCCTCGAATACCTCTACCGCTTTAACCGCGACTGGCGCTTCTCGTCTGACTTCAATTGGGACCCGGACAGCCACAGCACACGCTCCGGCAGTGCGATGTTCCACTACCAGCCGGAAGACAACCCGAACAAAGTGGTTAACGCTGGCTATCGCTACCGCAATGATACCGTGCGCTACGATGAAGCCAGTGGTAACTGGGTTGTAGGCGGTGGCGATTACGGCACACCCGGCTCACCTGAATACATCAAGGACTACTACAAGATCAGCCAGCACGACTTCTCGGTTATCTGGCCGATCGTGCCGCAGTGGAACGTAATCTCCCGCTGGCAGTATGACTACGGCCGCGACCGTACCCTGGAAGCCTTTGCCGGCTTCGAGTACGACAGTTGCTGCTGGAAACTACGCCTGATCAACCGCTACTGGATCGACTATGACGAAGTCAGCCTGAACCCGTCACTGAACGACCAGGCTGACCGCGGCATCTTCCTGCAGATCGTACTTAAAGGTCTCGGCGGTGTTACCGGCAGTAAAGTGGAGTCTTTCCTCGACCAAGGCATTCAAGGTTATCGTGAACGTGAAGATCAAGCTTTCTGATTGCGTGCGCCCCCTGCTGTTGGGCGCGCTGTTTCTGGGTACTGCGGCACAGGCTGAAGTACGACCTCTCAACCGTGTCGTGGCGATTGTTGATAACGATGTTGTCATGCAAAGCCAACTCGACGCTCGCTTGCGTGAAGTGCAGCAGACGATTGCTCAGCGTGGCGCGGCCGTACCGCCAGCAGAAGTACTCAGTCAGCAGGTGCTTGAGCGCCTGATCATCGAGAACATTCAACTGCAGATTGGTGAGCGTTCAGGCATTCGGATTACCGACGAAGAACTGAATCAGGCCATCGGCACGATTGCCCAGCGCAATGGCATGAGCATCGAACAGTTCCGCGCCGCATTGGCGAAAGACGGCCTGTCCTACACCGATGCGCGTGACCAGGTGCGCCGCGAGATGATCATCAGCCGCGTGCGCCAACGCCGCGTGGCCGAGCGCATTCAGGTAACTGACCAGGAAGTGCAGAACTTCCTCGCTTCGGACCTGGGCAAGATGCAGCTCTCGGAGGAGTTCCGCCTCGCCAACATCCTCATCCCGGTGGCCGAAGGTGCCTCCCCCGAGGACATTCAGGCCGCAGAGCGCCAAGCCAGTGAGGTCTATAAACAACTGCAACAAGGTGCCGACTTCGCCCAACTGGCGATTGCCCGCTCGGCCAGTGAAACCGCGCTGGAAGGTGGTGAAATGGGCTGGCGTAAAGCCGGGCAACTGCCACCTCCGTTCGATGCCATGCTCAGCGCCTTGTCAGTTGGCCAGGTGACCGAGCCGATGCGCACCCCTGGCGGCTTTATCATGATCAAGCTGCTGGAAAAACGTGGTGGCGACAGCCAGGTACGTGACGAAGTGAATGTTCGCCATATCCTGATCAAGCCCAGCGAGATCCGCAGCGAAGGCGAAACCAAACGCCTGGTCGAGCGCCTGTATCAGCGCATCGTGGCTGGCGAAGACTTCGCCGAACTGGCAAAGAACTTCTCCGAAGACCCAGGTTCGGCGCTGAATGGCGGCACACTTAGCTGGATCGACCCGAACGTATTGGTCCCCGAGTTCCGCGAAGTCATGAACAACACGCCAGCGGGTGAGTTGTCCAAGCCGTTCAAGAGCCCGTTCGGCTGGCACGTGCTGGAAGTCATGGGCCGCCGCGCCACTGACAGCAGCGAGCAGTACCGCGAGCAGCAGGCGATGACGGTATTGCGCAACCGCAAGTACGATGAAGAGCTGCAGTCCTGGCTGCGCCAGATTCGTGACGAAGCCTACGTTGAGACCAAGCTCTAGCCGGCTAGGCGCGAGCCACGCTCAGCAACGCAACAGCTCAAGCCCGGCTCATGCATATGCATAGCCGGGCTTTTTAATGCCAGACGATAACCGCGCCGCTACTTTTAACTGACGCCCAACTGAGTTGGCGCACAACCGAGAGCCCGCCGATGACCGCCACCCGTCTTTTTGCCCTGACCCCCGGCGAGCCCGCCGGCATAGGTCCCGACCTGTGCCTGCTGCTGGCCCGTGAGGCGCAGCCACACGCCCTTGTCGCCATCGCCAGCAGGGATTTATTGGCCGAACGGGCGCAACTGCTGGGCCTGAGCATCCAACTGATCCCAGTCAGCCCTGAGCACTGGCCAACCCAAGCGGCGCAAGCAGGCAGCCTGTATGTCTGGGACACACCACTGGGCGCGCCGGTAAAACCTGGGACGCTGAACGAAAACAACGCAGCCTATGTACTGGAAACCCTCACCCGCGCGGGCCAAGGCTGCCTAAACGGGCACTTCGCTGGCATGATCACCGCCCCCGTGCACAAGGGCGTGATCAACCAGGCAGGGATTGCCTTCTCTGGGCATACCGAGTTTCTCGCCGAGCTGACGCACACCGAGCTGGTGGTGATGATGCTGGCAACAACCGGCCTGCGCGTGGCTCTGGTAACGACACACTTGCCGCTCAAGGATGTTGCCGAAGCCATCACTGCCGAACGCCTCACCCGCGTAACACGCATTCTCGACGCTGATCTACGAAGCAAGTTCGGCATCGCCCAGCCACGCATCCTGGTCTGCGGCCTTAACCCACATGCTGGCGAAAGCGGTCACCTGGGACGTGAAGAAATCGAGATCATCGAGCCGACCCTGCAACAGCTGCGTAACGAAGGCATCAACCTGATCGGCCCACTACCGGCCGACACCCTGTTCACCCCCAAACACCTCGATCATTGCGACGCGGTGCTGGCGATGTACCACGACCAGGGTTTACCCGTGCTCAAGTACAAAGGCTTTGGCGCGGCGGTGAACATCACCCTGGGCCTGCCGATCATCCGCACCTCGGTCGACCATGGCACGGCACTGGATCTCGCTGGCAGCGGCAAGATTGACAGCGGCAGCCTGCAAGTCGCCCTGCAAACCGCGTACGCCATGACTGCCAGCCGAGTAGCAGGCCGCTGACTGCCTCAGCCGGTGAGGGGCGAAGGCCGCCAATGCTGTTAAACTGCCGGGCTTTCTACACGCGTTACATTCGCTTCAAGCCCTTGGCTTGAAGCCTGGAGCTGCTGCATGTCCGAATACCAACACCGCGCGCGCAAGCGTTTTGGCCAGAACTTCCTCCACGACGCCGGGGTGATTCACCGCATTCTGCGCGCCATCCACGCCCGCGAAGGCGAGCACATGCTGGAAATCGGCCCAGGCCAAGGCGCCCTCACCGAAGGCCTGCTGAACAGCGGGGCGCAGCTCGACGTGATTGAGCTCGATCGCGATCTGATCCCGATCCTGCAAGGCCAGTTCGGTGATAACCCGCGCTTTCGTCTGAACCAGGGCGACGCCCTGAAGTTCGACTTCAATCAGCTGCAGGCCGCCCCACACAGCCTGCGCGTGGTCGGCAACCTGCCGTACAACATCTCCACGCCACTGATCTTCCACCTGCTCAATAACGCCGCGCTGATTCGCGACATGCATTTTATGCTGCAGAAGGAAGTGGTCGAGCGCCTCGCCGCAACACCGGGCGGTGGCGATTGGGGCCGTCTGTCGATCATGGTGCAGTACCACTGCCGCGTAGAGCACCTGTTCAATGTCGGCCCGGGCGCGTTCAACCCGCCGCCCAAGGTCGACTCGGCGATTGTCCGCCTGGTACCGCATGAGGTGCTGCCGCATCCGGCCAAGGACCATCGCCTTCTCGAACGCGTGGTGCGCGAAGCCTTCAATCAGCGGCGCAAAACCCTGCGCAACACCCTGAAGAATCTGCTTCCGGCCGACACCATTGCAGCGGCGGGTGTGGACGGCAGCTTGCGCCCCGAACAACTGGACCTGGCGGCATTTGTACGCCTGGCCGACCAACTGGCTGAGCAAGCCATCGCCGACTAACAGCGGCCAGATTGGCTTTTTGCCTACCGAGTGATTACGCATGAGCGATTCGCGTTACAAAATCGACGTCAGCGTCGTGACCCGCTACCTGCCGGAACAATCGCAGCCGGAGCAGAACCGCTTCGCCTTCGCCTACACCGTCACGGTGAGCAACACCGGTGAACTGCCGGCCAAGCTGCTCTCGCGGCATTGGGTGATCACCGATGGCGATGGTCGTGTGCAGGAAGTACGCGGCGCCGGCGTGGTCGGCCAGCAACCGCTGATTGAGGCGGGCGCAAGCCACACTTACAGCAGCGGCACAGTGATGACCACCCGTGTCGGCATCATGCAGGGCAGCTATCAAATGCTCGCCGAGGACGGCAAACGCTTTGACGCCATGATTGCGCCCTTCCGCCTCGCGGTGCCAGGCTCCCTGCACTAATGGCCACCTATGCAGTCGGCGACCTGCAAGGTTGCCTGAAACCCCTGCAATGCCTGCTCGAACGCGTGGCTTTTGACCCTGCGCAGGACAAGCTGTGGCTGGTCGGTGACCTGGTCAATCGCGGCCCAGAATCACTTGCCACCCTGCGCTTTCTCTACAGCATCCGCGACGCCCTGACCTGCGTACTGGGCAATCACGACCTGCATCTGCTGGCCGTGGCGCACAATATCGAACGCCTGAAAAAAGGCGACACCTTGCGCGAAATTATTGATGCGCCAGATGCCGCCGACCTACTCGACTGGCTGCGCCGGCAGAAGCTTCTGCACTACGATGAGGCCCGCGACACCGCGCTGGTGCATGCCGGCATCCCGCCACAATGGACCATGGGCAAAGCGCTCAAGCGCGCCGCCGAAGTCGAAGAGGCACTGTGCGACGATGCACGCATGCCGCTGTTTCTCGACGGCATGTATGGCAATGAACCGGCCCGCTGGGATGGTGATCTACAAGGCGTAACCCGTCTGCGGGTGATCACCAATTACTTCACGCGCATGCGCTTTTGCAAAGCCGATGGCACCCTCGACCTGAAAAGCAAGGAAGGCGCAGGCAGCGCCCCAGCCGGCTACGCCCCCTGGTTCAGCTACAAACAGCGCAAAACCCGTGGCCAGCGGATCATCTTCGGCCACTGGGCAGCGCTCGAAGGCCAAGCCCAAGAACCCGACGTGGTGGCCCTAGACACCGGCTGTGTATGGGGCGCCAGCATGACCCTGATGAATATCGATAGTGGCGAGAAATACAGCTGCGACTGTAAGGAGCAACGATGAGCGAATTCAAACGCATCCCCCCCGAGCAGGCTCAGGCCTTACGTCAGCAAGGCGCAGTGGTGGTCGACATCCGTGACCCACAGAGCTTCGCCGCTGGCCATATCAGTGGCTCGCTGCACCTCGATAACCACTCACTGCATGGTTTTATCACCCAGGCCGATCTCGATGCGCCACTGATTGTCGCCTGCTATCACGGCAACTCCAGCCAAAGCGCGGCCGCCTATCTGATCGGCCAAGGCTTCACTGAGGTCTACAGCCTCGATGGCGGTTTTGAACTGTGGCGCGCGACCTTCCCTAACGACACCGCCCAAGCGCCTGAAGAATAATTTTTTCAACGCCCAGGCCGCACCAGCAGCGGCCTGCCGGCGACTCCTGACCAACGGTAATATCCTGTTATCGTTGCGCGCCCCTTGCCCTCGCCGATTCCGAACTATCCTTTAGCTCAGGCCATCCAAAACAAGGTAGAGCCGGCCAAACGGCATCGGGCCATCGGTATGACTTTTAGGTGATCTGGGGGATTTATCCCGGCTGCATCCGCACCGGAGCGACCAAGCACCTGACCGACCCCGCACCGGCTCTGCGCATCGAGCGAGGTGAAGTCATGAGCATTTTCAGCCACTTCCAACAACGTTTCGAAGCGACTCGCCAGGAGGAGCTCTCCCTCCAGGAGTACCTCGAACTGTGCAAGCAGGACCGCAGCGCCTATGCCTCAGCGGCCGAGCGCCTACTGATGGCCATCGGCGAGCCCGAACTGCTCGACACCTCGAGCAACTCGCGGCTGTCGCGAATTTTCTCCAACAAGGTCATCCGCCGCTATCCGGCCTTTGCCGACTTCCACGGCATGGAAGAATGCATCGACCAGATCGTCTCCTACTTCCGCCATGCCGCGCAGGGCCTGGAAGAGAAGAAACAGATCCTGTATTTGCTCGGCCCGGTCGGCGGCGGTAAATCGTCGCTGGCTGAGAAGCTCAAGCACCTGATCGAGAAAGTGCCGTTTTACGCAATCAAGGATTCGCCCGTATTTGAGTCACCCCTTGGCCTGTTCAGTGACGCCGAGGACGGCGCTATTCTCGAAGAGGACTACGGCATCCCACGGCGCTACCTCAACAGCATCATGTCGCCTTGGGCGACCAAGCGCCTGCAGGAGTTCGGTGGCGACATCAGTCAGTTCCGCGTGGTCAAACTCTACCCCTCGATCCTCAACCAGATTGCCGTGGCCAAGACTGAGCCGGGCGATGAGAACAACCAGGACATTTCAGCCCTGGTCGGCAAGGTGGATATCCGCAAGCTGGAAGAATTTCCGCAGAACGACGCCGACGCTTACAGCTACTCCGGCGCATTGTGCCGAGCCAACCAGGGCTTGATGGAATTCGTCGAAATGTTCAAGGCACCGATCAAGGTGCTGCACCCATTGCTCACAGCCACCCAGGAAGGTAACTACAACAGCACCGAGGGCCTGGGGGCTATCCCCTACAGCGGTATTCTGCTGGCTCACTCCAATGAATCGGAATGGCACAGCTTCCGCAACAACAAGAACAACGAAGCGTTCATCGACCGCATCTACATCGTCAAGGTGCCTTACTGCCTGCGCGTCAGCGACGAGATTCAGATCTACGAAAAACTGCTGACCAACAGCTCGCTGGCCAATGCCCACTGCGCACCTGACACCCTGAAGATGCTCGCCCAGTTCACCGTGCTTTCGCGCCTGAAAGAACCGGAGAACTCCAATGTCTACTCGAAGATGCGCATCTACGACGGCGAGAACCTGAAGGACACCGACCCCAAGGCCAAGTCGATTCAGGAATACCGCGACTCGGCGGGCGTCGACGAGGGCATGAACGGCCTGTCGACCCGCTTTGCCTTCAAGATCCTCTCCAAGGTGTTCAACTTCGATACCACCGAAGTGGCCGCCAACCCGGTACACCTGCTCTACGTCCTGGAACAGCAGATTGAGCAGGAGCAGTTTCCCAATGACGTGAGCGAGCGCTACCTGCGTTTCCTCAAGGAGTACCTGGCACCGCGCTACGTCGAATTCATCGGCAAGGAAATCCAGACCGCCTATCTGGAGTCCTACAGCGAGTACGGCCAGAACATCTTTGATCGCTACGTCCTGTACGCCGACTTCTGGATTCAGGATCAGGAGTACCGCGACCCGGAAACCGGCGAGATCCTCAACCGCGCGTCGCTCAACGAGGAGCTGGAGAAGATCGAGAAGCCGGCCGGCATCAGCAACCCGAAGGACTTCCGCAACGAAATCGTCAACTTCGTGCTGCGTGCCCGCGCGCAGAACAACGGCAAGAATCCGAGCTGGCTGTCCTACGAGAAGCTGCGCGTGGTGATCGAGAAAAAAATGTTCTCCAACACCGAAGACCTGCTGCCGGTCATCAGCTTCAACGCCAAGGCCTCGACCGAAGATCAGAAGAAGCACAACGACTTCGTCCACCGGATGGTCGAGCGCGGCTACACCGAAAAGCAGGTGCGGCTGCTGTCGGAATGGTACCTGCGGGTGCGTAAGGCGCAGTGACGGCTGCGCCGTCGCTGGGCAGCTTCAAGCCGCAAG
>JAWWDH010000102.1:0-9713 GCA_033720015.1 Pseudomonas sp. | reverse complement strand
GGTATCTCCTTGATGGGGGTAGGCGAGGTTATGCCGGTGCTCAGTGGTTGGGGTGTTGATTGTCTCGATAGGGCTCATAGGCAGAAGCCGCTTATGGCGTTATGCACAGCGCACGTCAGCTTGTTGTGAGTTGTGCACAAAGACTGTGGGGCGTTCTGTGGATAAGGTGGGCGTAGGCGCGTGCGGGCCTAGTCGTGTGGCCGTTAGCGACAGTTGTATGTTTTTTGATCAGTTGATTATTTGTCGTATAAACAACAGCTTGGCTGGGTTATTCAGGGGGCATTGGTGGGGCACCGACGAAGTTGTCCACGACTACTGTGGGTAGAGTTGTTCATAACTCTGGTATGCCTGCTTGCAGGCCTTATTAGGCGCGGCTTTGCGCGAGTTGTATGTTTTTTGATCAGTGTGCGGGTTAGCGTGTAATCCGCAAATTAGGCTGGTTATTCAGGTTGTGATGGGGTAGCGCAGAAGTTGTCCACGGCTGCTGTGCGTATGGCTGTTGATAACTATGGTATGTCTGCTTGTAGCCATTGCTGTGCCTGGCTTTGCGAGTATTGATTGTTTTTTGATCAGTCTGTAAGTATAGGTTTAAACGTCATTTCAAGCAGGCTGAGTCAAGCAATAATCGTGTTTTTTGCAGGACTTTCTCGGTGGATAAAATTTGCGGTGGATAACTTATCCCAAGTTACTGTGGAGTGATCTGTGGATAAGCTGCGCACGCTTGTCTCGAGGCCACAGTGGGCGCGGCCTCAAGGGTGTAGGTTGTTTTTTGTACAGCGGCTGAGCGCCGAACCTGTTTTAGCGCAGCAGGGCTGACGTAGGGTGGCTGTGCACAGGCGCTTAGTTTTCCAGGGCGCTGATTCGGGTCGAGCGCCCTAGCACCTGCAGAGCACGGTCTGGGTAGTCGGTGATCAGCGCGTGGGCACCCAGGTCGAGCAGGCGACGCATGTCTGGCTGTTCGTTAATGGTCCACAGTTGCACGTTCAACCCGCGTTGCGCGGCGGTCTTGAGCAGGCTTGGGCTGGCGACTCGCAATCCGTCGTGGGTTTCGGGTATTTGCAGCACCTGATAGGAGGGCGACAGCAGGCTGCCCAGGCCCAGCCAGTTAAGCGCCACCAGCAAACGCACCGAACTAGGCCCGGCGGAAGTGGCTACCTCAGGGCACTGATCGCGAAACAGTTGCAGGCTGCGATCATAGGCGCTGGCGACTATGACCCGGTCCTGCTGTTGATACGCCTGTAGGGCGTCACACAGCAGGACTTCGATGCCGACATCCGCCACCTTGATTTCAATTACCTTAGGGGCATCCGGCAACTCTTCGAGTACTTCGGCAAAACTCGGGATGTGGATGCCTTGGCCACGGTAGGGATAACTCTGACCACCGTCGGCGCTCCAGTGGTAACCGGCATCCAGCGCCTGTAATTGCGCCAGGCTGAGCGCGGCAACTGCGCCGTCGCCATCGGTGGTGCGCTCCAGGGTTCGGTCGTGAATCACCACCAGTTCACCATCATTGGATAGCTGTAGGTCCATTTCCAGCATGTCGACGCCCAGGGCGCTGGCGCGCTGGAAGGCAAACAGGCTGTTCTCCGGCCACAGGCCCTTGCCGCCACGGTGGGCGATGACCAGCGGTTGCTCGGCAAAGTGACTCAGCACGGCTGTCGGTTGGGCCGGTTTGCTGGTCAGGGCCAGCACGCCGAGGGCGATGGCCAGCAGCAGGAGGGGAGCAATTAGAAAGCGAGCGACGCGCAGCATGGTCAGCATCCAGGGCAGTCAGGTAGGGGTGGTAATACGTACCGACTATGACAAAGCCATGGCGGCTGAGCGAGAGGTTAAATGCACCTGCCTTGCGAGCGTTGCGGTCAAGCGTGACAGGCGAACGGCATTGCCGTTCACCTTGCCCGTGCGCTTAACCCGTGAGCAACCAAGCGCCGGTCACTGCTGAGGCAGCGCCCAGCCAGCGCACGAGCGGCGCGGCGGCCTGCGGCAGCACGCGTACCAGCGCGTAGCCACTGGCGTGCAGAGTGGCGGTGGCCACGACAAAGCCTGCGGAATAGCCCCATGGGCTGGCCTGCGCAGGCAGCTCCAGGCCATGGGCGACACCGTGGGACAGGGCGAACAGGACGGTCAGACCGCCGGCTATCAACAACGGCAGGCGAATAGCCACGGCCACCAGTAGGCCGAAGGCCAATACCGAGGCGGCGATGCCGGTTTCCAGCAGTGGGACTTGCAGGCCGTTAAAGCCCAGCAGGCCACCCACCAGCATGCTGGCAACAAAGCTCAGCGGCAGCGCCCAGCGCGCCGCGCCGGAATGCTGCGCGGCCCACAGGCCGACGGCGAGCATCGCCAGCAGGTGATCGAGGCCGAATAGAGGGTGTGCCAAGCCTGCCATTAGCCCGGCGTGGTCGTGACCCGTATGGGCGAAGGCCATGGCGGGGCTGAGCAGCAGGGCGATGACAGCGAGCGGTTGGCGCAGGTTCATGAGGTGTCTCCTTGACTGAATGTTGGGCGTTTCAGGCGGCGCTGAGCATGCCGTGCTGTTCGATAAAGGCGATGATCTGCTGCAGACCCTGACCAATCTTCTGGTTGCTAAATACGAACGGTTTTTCGCCGCGCATCTTCAACGTGTCGCGTTCCATCACTTCCAGTGATGCGCCGACCAGTGGCGCCAGGTCGATCTTGTTGATCACCAGCAAGTCGGATTTGCAGATGCCCGGGCCGCCCTTGCGCGGCAGCTTGTCGCCGGCCGACACGTCAATCACGTAGATGGTCAGGTCTGACAACTCCGGGCTGAAGGTCGCCGAGAGGTTGTCGCCGCCCGATTCGACGATGATCAGGTCCAAGCCTGGGAAACGTCGGTTGAGCTGATCGACCGCTTCCAGGTTGATCGAGGCGTCTTCGCGGATCGCCGTGTGCGGGCAGCCGCCGGTTTCCACACCGATGATTCGTTCTGGCGCCAGGGCCTGGTTGCGCACCAGAAACTGCGCGTCTTCCTGGGTGTAGATGTCGTTGGTCACCACCGCCAGGTTGTAGCGCTCGCGCAGGGCCAGGCACAGGGCCAGGGTCAGCGCGGTTTTGCCGGAACCGACCGGGCCGCCGATGCCGATGCGCAGAGGTTGGCTGTTCATCTTTAAGTCTTCCTTATCATCAAGAGCGGAATAAACGGCTGTATTGGCGCTCGTGCGCCATGCTCTCCAGGGCCAGACCAAAGGCGGCGCTGCCCCAGTGCTGCGGTTGCAGTTCACTGGCCTGGCGCTGGGCTTGATCCAGTAACGGCAGCAGTTGCGAGGTCAGGCGTTGTGCGGCTTGCTGGCCCAGCGGCAGGGTTTTCATCAGCACCGCCAGCTGGTTTTCCAGCCAGCCCCAGAGCCAGGCGGCCAGAGCATCGTCGGGGCTGATCTGCCAGGCGCGGGCTGCCAGCGCCCAGCCGACGGCCAGGCCGGGTTCGTCGAGTTCGCTAAACAGCTGCCGTGCCGGCTGATCCAGCTCTGGCAGGCCGCTGAGCAGTTGTTGCAGGGAATAGCCCATCTGCCGACTTTCCAGGCGCAGCTCGCGGCTCTCACGGCTGGCGCGCTGTTGTTCGGTCAGCTGGCGCAGCTGCGGCCAGTCCTCAGTCGCGGCGGCGTGGCAATGGGCGAGCAACAACGGCGCTTCGAAGCGGGTGAGGTTGAGCAGTAGTTGGTCGGCGATCCAGCGCTGGGCGCTCTCGGCGTTATTCACCAAGCCTTGCTCGACGGCCATTTCCAGGCCTTGGGAATAGCTATAACCGCCAATCGGTAACTGCGGACTGGCTAAGCGTAATAATTGCCACGCTGGATTCACTTGCGTGCACCGAACTGATGCAGGCGAGGCGCATAGCTGAACTCGGCATCGCCGGCATGCGAATGGTGATGGCCGCCGCCATAGGCGCCTTGCTCGGGTTGATAGGGCGCTTCGACGTTTGTCACCGTTGCGCCGAGCTGCTCCAGCATGGCCTTGAGCACATAGTCGTCCGGCAAGCGCAGCCAGCCATCGCCGAGTTGCAACGCGACGTGGCGGTTACCCAAGTGATAAGCGGCGCGCATCAGCTCGAAGGGGTTGGCGCACGTGACGTGCAGCAGTGGCTCGGCACGGGCTATGACGCGCACGATGCGGCCGTCTTCGGCTTGTAGGTATTCACCATCCTGCAGGGCCGGTTGGCCGCGTTCGAGGAACAGGCCGACGTCTTCGCCGGCGCGGCTAAAGCAGCGCAGACGGCTTTTGCTGCGGGCTTCAAAGCTCAGTTCAAGTTCGGCATCACAGTGCGCCTGGGCGGCAATACGGCGGTGGATCACCAGCATGGGGCAGTTTCCGGTAGGTCAATACCGGTTATAGAGCAAGGGGCTTGCCAATCCGTGTTGAGCCCAGGCGCAACTAGGCTTTGCGCCTATTACGTGCAAGTTTTCCGTGCGTTGCACGGGGCTGATTTGGTGCGTGGCGGGTGTGGGTGAGTTGTTTTGGTGCGCGCTAGCGGGTTGTCTGCCCCAGCCCCTGCCAGTGTTTGGCCCCGATAAAGATAAAGCGCAGCTGCTCGATCATCTTGACCTCGGGGGAGGCATGCATCGGCAAGGTGGGGGCGGGCGGGTCGATCAGCTCGGGCAAGGTGGCGAACACGGTTTTCACCACCAGATCGGCAATCACGTTCTGCGCCGGGGCATCGAAATGCTGCAACCTCGGCATGGTGGCGAGATCGGCGGCCAGGTCGGCGCTGATGCGCTCACGTAGTGCGCCTACAGCTTGGCGAACCAGAAGTGAGCCGCCGTATTGCTCGCGGGCAAGAAACAGGAACTGCGAGCGGTTAGCCGCCACGGCGTCGAGGAAGATGCGCACCGAGGCGTCGATCACCCCACCTACTTCGAACTCGTGGTGACGAACTTGGCGAATGGTTTCGCGGAAGGTTTCGCCCACTTCGGCGACGAGTGCCAGGCCGAGGGCATCCATGTCATCGAAATGCCGGTAAAAACCGGTTGGCACGATGCCGGCGCAACGCGCTACCTCGCGCAGGCTCAGGCTGCCAAAGCCGCGACCACTGTCCATCAGGCTGCGCGCCGCGTCCATGAGGGCGTGGCGGGTTTGCAGTTTTTGTTCGGCGCGCGGTTGTAGTGGTTTCAAGCGTGCATGGCTCGGCATGGTGAAATCAGCCGGCACTCTATCAAATGGCCTTCCTCTTCGTCGAACTGCGGCCTCGAAGTTATTTGGGTGTACAAGTGCTGACCGAATAAGGGTGCTCTGCCAATCTAGTGAGCAGTTGTTCACTGGGGTGTTGTGTTGGCTCTTCTTCCTTTTGCCTGGGTGCGTGGACTCGCAGGCTTGCTGTATCCGCTGCGCGTGCTGGTCGCCCAGAGTTGCTTGCGTGAAAGTGATGTCGATGTCGATGTCGATGCCGCGCTAGCGCTGGAGGTGCGCGAGATCGCTGCGCGTTATGGTCAGGTCTATAACAGCGGCAGCTTGTGGCGGCAGTTCACCACAGTACTCAAGCGGGTCTGGATCTACCGCAACCCGCCAGCCGGCGCTATGCCGGTTGGCGGGTAACGCCATACCGTAGCCCTGGATTGCGCCCGTGCGAGTAGGGCTATGTAGGGTTTACTTGGGTGATAGTCAGCGCGTAAACACGCAGGTCAAGTAACGGTTGCTGAAACCGTAACGCAGCATCGAATACAGCCGGCTGAACAGGTACAGCGGGCGCTGGCGGTAATACAGTAACACCGCGTTGCCGACCCCTTCGGAGCGATGCTGTTTGTGCTGATCGGTCTTTTTCGAGAACAACCCCTTGAACTGCCACCACTGAATTTGCTCCAGGTGCTGCTGGGCATGCAGGTCATGCTGCCGGAACAGGGCATGAAAGCTGCGGGTGCTGAAATCATGCAAGTGGTGGGGGTTGCCATCCAGGGTTGGGGTGATGGGCACCGAGGCAATCACTTTTCCGCCCTTGGCCAATAAGCGTGCATAGTTGGCCAGCAGCACGTGCGGGCGTGGCAGGTGCTCGATGGTTTCCAGGCTGACGATGCAGTTGAAGCCCTGTTCGCTGCTGAACTGCTCGGCATCCGCGCATTCATAGCGCAGGTTGGCCAGCTGGTAATGCTCGCGAGCGTAGGCAATAGCCGCCGGGTCGATGTCCACGCCGATGACCTGCTTGTCAGGATGTAGCTCGGCCAGCAGCGCCGTGCCGTAGCCACAGCCGCAGGCCATATCCAATATGCGCGCGCCGCTGAGATGCTTGGCGGCAAACGCATAACGCTGCATATGGATGTGCAGGCTGGCCTGGTCATCCGGGTTTTGCGGGTTGAGGTCCTTCGGGTAAATCCGTTCGATGGTATGCATGGTCACAGCAGCGCAACAATAAAGCCGGGACTATATGTCAGGCGGCCTGTGCTGCCCACTCCTCACACGACTCGTCGCTCAGTCGGTTATATGCACGGCATGGGCATGCTTTGTGGTTCAGTACGTTCTTTCTCGCGGTAAGACACAAGGATGGTTTGCAATGTCGACTTCTACTGCACCCCGTTATCCCCTGGTTCTGGTGCCAGGTTTGCTTGGGTTTGTCAGCCTGCTCGGCTATCCCTACTGGTACGGCATTGTCAGCGCGCTGCGCGGCATCGGTGCAAAAGTCTTCCCGGTGCTGGTGTCCTCGGTGCATTCCACCGAGGTGCGCGGTGAACAATTGCTGCTGCGCATTGCCGATGTATTGCAGCAGACCGGCGCAGACAAGGTGCACCTGATCGGCCACAGTCAGGGGGCACTGACGGCGCGTTATGCGGCGGCGCTAAAACCTGAGTGGGTGGCATCCGTGACCTCGGTGGCCGGGCCTAACCATGGCTCTGAGCTGGCGGATTATCTGACCCGTAAAGCGCCGCATGGCAGCCTGCGTGAGCGCGTGTTGAGCGCCTTGCTGCGCGGCGTGGCCCGCTGCATGGTCTGGTTGGAACGCGGCTATAAAGGCGCGCCGCTGCCGATGGATGTCGCGGCGGCGCAGCAATCGCTGACCCTGGAAGGCGTGGCGGCGTTTAATCAGCAGTACCCGCAAGGCTTGCCTGATACCTGGAGTGGCGAGGGCGCGGCTGAGGTCAATGGCGTGCGCTACTACTCCTGGTCTGGCACCTTGCAGCCCGGCATCACCAATAAAGGTGGCAACCGATTCGATGGGCCGAATGTCGCCTGCCGGCTATTTGCGCGCACGTTTAAGCGTGAGGCAGGGCAGTGCGATGGCATGGTCGGACGTTACAGCTCGCACCTCGGTACGGTGATCGGCGATCAGTACCCAATGGACCATTTCGACATCATCAACCAGACCTTCGGCCTGGTTGGCAAAGGTGCTGAGCCGGTGAAGCTGTTTGTTGAGCATGCGCAGCGCCTGCAGGCAGCCGGCCTCTAGCGCTCTGCACAGCATCAGGGTTAAACGCCCACTCGTAGGATGGGTTGAGCCTGCGATAGCCATGGCAGTCGATTTGATGCAGCGGCTGATTGATGGGGATCGCTGCACTCAACCTGCGCGGCTCGCCCCATCCTACAAAGGCTCATTCAGGCAGATCGACCCAGATACCCTGATCATCTTCACGAGTTGCAAGTATCTGCAGCGACTGCCCGGCGCAGGGGCCGGCGACGCATTCGCCGGATTCGATCAAGAACAGCGCGCCGTGGGTGGCGCACTGGATCAGGCTGGCGCTGGCATCGAGAAACTGGTCCGGCTGCCATTCCAGGGGGATGCCGCGGTGCGGGCAGCGATTGCGATAGGCATACAACTGGTCGTCCTTGCGCACGGCAAACAGCTTCTCTCCGGCTATTTCAAAGCCCCGGCTCTGGCCTTCGGCCAATTCATCCGGTGCACATAAACGCAACATAGGGATCTCCACGACAGGCCGGCATTATGCCGCTCTGGCATGGAAGTGGAAGAGCCGAGCGCCTGCATGCGCCCAATGGCGCTCTGCTGCACATCACTAGCAGCATGCAGCGCTTAGATTTCCCAGACCAGATTGACCGCCGCATGGCGGCCCGGCTGACTGAAGCGGCCCATGCTCGGGCTGTTTTCCGTCAGGCCGCGCACCTCCTCCATTGCCAGTACTGTTTATTGGTCAGGTTGAACAGGCCGGGATTCACCGCGAAGTTATCGCTCATCTGCCACCAGCCATTCAAATACCAGATAGGCTGGCGGCCTTGTCCGCAGCCTTTTATCCTGCCAGCCACCCTTGGTCGCCGAAGCTAAGCCCACGCCATGAATCCTGTTATTCGACCACGTTCACTGTTTATCGCGCTGGGCCTGCTGTTGGCGCTCGCGCTCTGGTTGTCGCTGGCGCTGGGACCGGTCAGCCTGCCACTGCTCGATACCCTCAAGGCGGCGCTACGCCTGCTTGGTCTGGCGCCGCCGGGGAGCGATCTGGCCCAGGCTGAACTGATACTCGGGCAGATCCGTCTGCCGCGCACCTTGCTGGGGTTGCTGGTCGGTGCCGTGCTGGCGCTGTGCGGGGTGGCGATGCAGGGGCTGTTTCGTAACCCGCTGGCCGATCCCGGCCTGATCGGCGTCTCCAGCGGTGCGGCGCTGGGCGCGGCGGCGGCGATTGTCGGCGGTGTCGCGTTAGGCGGCATACCGGAGGTTTTTGCGCCTTATCTGTTGTCGCTGTTTGCCTTTATTGGCGGCCTAGGGGTGACTGCGCTGGTCTATCGATTGGGCCGGCGTGACGGTGAAACCAACGTGGCGACCATGCTCCTGGCCGGTATCGCGCTGACAGCGTTGGCAGGGGCTGCCATTGGTTTGTTCACCTACCTGGCCGATGACGCCACCTTGCGCACCCTGACGTTCTGGAACCTGGGTAGCCTCAATGGCGCCAGCTACAACCGCTTGTGGCCGTTGCTGCTGGTGACTGCGGCAGTGGCGCTGTGGTTGCCGCGCCGGGCCAGGGCGTTGAATGCGCTGTTGTTGGGGGAGTCCGAGGCACGTCATCTGGGCTTTGCCGTGGAGCGGGTCAAGGCCGAGCTGGTGTTCTGCACCGCCCTCGGCGTGGGGGCGGCAGTCGCCGCGGCAGGAATGATCGGGTTTATCGGTCTGGTGGTGCCCCACCTGATGCGTCTGTTGGTGGGGCCGGATCACCGGCTGTTATTGCCGGCGTCAGCCCTGGCCGGCGCCAGCCTGTTGCTGTTAGCGGATCTCGCCGCGCGCCTGGTGTTGGCACCGGCTGAGCTGCCAATCGGTATCGTCACGGCGCTGATTGGTGCACCGTTCTTCCTTTATCTATTACTGCGGGGGCGAACCTGATGCTGCGCGCGGAGAATCTGGCGGTACAGCGCGGCTCAGCCACTGTGTTGGCGGAGATCAATCTGGAATTGCGCCCTGGCGAGGTGCTCGGCGTGTTGGGCCCCAATGGCGCGGGCAAGAGTACCTTGCTCGGCGCGTTGTGTGGCGAGTTGCCGCTGAGTCACGGCACCGTCTGGCTTGATCAGCGGCGCTTGCAGGACTGGCCTGGCAGCGAGCGTGCGCAGCGCCTGGCAGTATTGCCGCAAACCTCGACGCTGAACTTTGCCTTTCGCGTCGAGGAAGTGGTGGCGATGGGCCGTTTACCCCATGCCAGCGGGCGGCTGCGCGATGAGCAGATCATCAAGCAGGCCTTGGAGGCGGCCGATGCCTTGCACCTGGCTGGACGCAGTTACCTAGCGCTGTCCGGTGGCGAACGTCAGCGTGTGCACCTGGCGCGGGTGCTGGCGCAGCT
>JAWWDH010000101.1:0-9738 GCA_033720015.1 Pseudomonas sp. | reverse complement strand
GGATTTCAGCAACCGCAGCGCTGACGAAACCCTGCTTGCCGAGCTGATGCCCAGCCTGCACGGCATCCACTACGCCACTAAACGCATCAAGAAATGGATGAAGCCCTCGCGGCGCAGCGTGGGCATGCAGTTCATGCCCGCCGCCGCCAAGGTGATCTACCAGCCACTCGGCGTGGTCGGGGTGATCGTGCCGTGGAACTACCCGCTGTTTCTCGCCATCGGTCCGCTGGTGGGCGCGCTGTCCGCCGGTAACCGGGTGATGATCAAGATGAGCGAGTCGACACCCGCCACGTCGCAACTGGTTAAAGACTTGCTGGCCAAAGTGTTCCCCGAAGACTTGGTAACTGTGGTGCTCGGTGAAGCTGAAGTGGGCATGGCCTTCTCTAGGCTGCCGTTCGATCACCTGTTGTTCACTGGTGCGACCAGCATCGGCAAGCACGTAATGCGCGCCGCCGCCGACAACCTCACGCCGGTCACCCTGGAGCTGGGCGGCAAGTCGCCGGCCATTGTCTCCGCAGACGTACCCTTGACCGATGCGGCCGAGCGTATCGCCTTCGGCAAGACCATGAACGCCGGCCAGACCTGCGTGGCACCGGATTACGTCCTAGTACCGAAAGACCGCGTAGAAGGCTTTGTCGAGGCTTATCGCAACGCCGTGCAAGGCTTCTACCCGACGCTTGCGGACAACCCGGATTACACCGCGATCATCAATGAGCGCCAGCGACAGCGCCTCAACAGCTACCTGCAAGATGCCGAGGACAAGGGCGCAACTATTATCCCGCTGTACCCCGCCGCCCAGGGTCGGCGCATGCCCTATGCCGTGCTGCTGAATGTGACGGATGAGATGAAGGTGATGCAGGACGAAATTTTCGGCCCACTGCTGCCGATCATCCCCTATGAAAAGCTGGAAGATGCCTTCAGCTTTATCAACGAGCGCGACCGCCCGCTGGCGTTGTATTACTTCGGTTACGACAAGCGCGAGCAGCAGCGCGTACTGCACGAGACCCACTCCGGCGGTGTGTGCATCAACGACACCCTGCTGCACGTGGCTCAAGACGACATGCCATTCGGCGGTGTCGGCCCTTCCGGCATGGGCCACTACCACGGCCATGAAGGCTTCCTGACCTTCAGCAAGGCCAAGGGCGTGTTTATCAAGCAGCGTTTCAACGCCGCCAAAATGATTTATCCACCCTACGGCAGAGCGCTGCAGAAGCTGGTGTACAAGCTGTTCGTCCGTTAATCCATTCTGCCCTTCGGGGCAGCGGCCTGACCCGGTGATAACAATAAATGCATACCACCCCTCTTGAAGCACCGAATCTGTCACGGCGCAGCCTGCTCAAAGTTGGCCTGCTGGGTACCGCCCTGCTCGGCACGGCAGGGCTGACGGCAACTCTCAGTGGTTGCTCGGCCAGCACAGCCAAAGCCGGCTTTGCGGTGATTCGCGAATCCGATCTGGCCTTTTTGCAGGCTCTGATCCCGGTCATGCTGGCGGGGGCTGTCACGCCCGCACAGATGCCACAGGCTGTCAGCGCTACGCTGGAGAACCTCGACTACAGCCTCAACCACCTCTCACCTGAATTGCTCAAGCTCACCGTCCAGCTGTTTGACGTGCTGGCCCTGCCTATCACCCGCGGCCCGCTGACGGGCGTCTGGGGCAGCTGGCAGAACGCCTCGACTGCCGATGTACAGAGATTCCTCGAGCGCTGGCAAAACAGCTCCATAGCGCTACTAAAAATGGGTCATGCCTCGCTGCTGCAACTGGTGATGATGAGCTGGTACAGCCGCACGGAGTCGTGGGCACACTGCGGCTACCCCGGCCCACCGACTGTCTAGCACCCTGCATAAGTAGGATGGGTAGCGCACCGCGACACCCATCGCACAGCCGCACGGCGGTCCAGCACAACAAGAGAATGCGAAATGCCTGTACCCGATATGTTCAAGCTAGGCCTGGCCAGCGGCTGGAAGACCTACAACGGCTCACAATTGGATAGCGACCTGACGCTTGAAGCCGACGTGGCCATCGTCGGCAGTGGCGCAGGCGGCGGCACCACGGCTGAAATCCTCAGTGCGGCCGGCTTCAAGGTGCTGCTGATCGAAGAAGGCCCGCTGAAAACCAGCGACGACTTCAAGATGCTTGAAGACAAGGCCTATGCAGAGCTGTATCAGGAAGGCATCGGCCGCATGAGCAAAGATGGCGCCATCACCATCATGCAGGGCCGGGCGGTGGGCGGCACCACCCTGATCAACTGGACCTCAAGCTTTCGCACGCCCACTCCGACGCTGGAACACTGGGCCAGGGAGCACGGCGTTAAAGGCCACAGCGCCGAAGACATGGCGCCCTGGTTTACGCAGATGGAACAACGCCTGGGCGTCGCACCCTGGGCCGTACCGCCCAATGCTAACAATGCCGTGATCAGCAGCGGCTGCGACAAGCTCGGCTATGAATGGCAGGTGATTCCGCGCAATGTGCGCGGCTGCTGGAACCTCGGCTATTGCGGCATGGGCTGCCCGACCAACGCCAAGCAGTCGATGCTGGTCACCACCATCCCGGCGACCCTGGAACAAGGCGGTGAGCTGCTCTATCTGGCGCGGGCCGAACGCCTGTTGCTGGACGGCGACACGGTCAGCGGCATCGAATGCCTGGGCATGGACGCGCGCAGCGTGGCACCCAACGGCCGCCGCATCATCGTCAAGGCCAAGCATTACGTATTGTCCGGCGGCGGCATCAACACACCGGGCATTCTCCTGCGCTCGGGGGCTCCTGACCCGCATAAACGCACCGGCAAGCGCACCTATCTGCACCTGGTTAACTTCTCCGCCGCGCTATTCGAGCAGGTGATTAACCCGTTTTATGGCGCGCCACAATCGATCTACTCCGACCACTTCCAGTGGGATGACGGCGCGGCTGGGCGGCTGTCCTACAAGCTTGAAGTGCCGCCGCTGCAGCCGGCGCTGACCGCCACCCTGCTCGGTCGTTTCGGCATCGACAACGCCATGCGCATGGAGCAACTGCCCAACACCAACGTGATGCTGGCGCTGCTGCGCGACGGTTTCCACCCGGACAGCGCCGAAGGGCGCGTGGAGCTGCGCGGCGACGGCAGCCCGGTACTCGACTACCAGATGACCGATTACACCTGGGACGGCGTGCGCCGCGCCTTCCATACCATGGCTGAAGTACAGTTCGCCGCTGGCGCCAAAGCCGTGCTACCGCTGCATGCCGACGCCGGTTACGTGAAGACCCTAGGCGAGGCGAAAAGCCTGATCGACAGCCTCAGCCTGGAGCTGTATCGCACCCGTCTCGGCAGCGCTCACGTGATGGGCGGCTGCGCCATGGGCGAAGACCCGCAGCACGCGGTGACCGACAGCCTCGGCCGCCATCACCAGCTGAGCAACCTGTCGATCCATGACGGTTCGCTGTTTCCCACCAGTATCGGCGCCAACCCACAGCTGTCGATCTATGGCCTGACCGCCAAACTCGCAACAAAACTCGCCGAGCGCCTCAAGCACGCCTGATAGCAAGGTATTCACGGACCATTCTGCGCCCGTGAATAGCGACGATCAGCAGCGCCTGACTTGGCCGCGAAGAAACGCTGCGCTACCATCCGACTCCCCAACGGACCCGCCAGGACGTCACGATGAATCGAGTGTTATACCCAGGCACCTTCGACCCCATCACCAAGGGGCACGGCGACCTGATCGAGCGTGCCGCGCGGCTGTTCGACAGCGTGATTATCGCGGTAGCCGCCAGCCCGAAGAAGAACCCGCTGTTCAGCTTGGAGCAACGCGTCGAGCTGACCCAGGAAGTCACCAAACACCTGCCCAACGTAGAAGTAGTCGGCTTTTCAACCCTGCTCGCGCATTTCGCCAAAGAACAGGGCGCCAATGTATTTCTGCGTGGCCTGCGCGCGGTGTCCGATTTCGAATACGAGTTCCAGCTGGCCAACATGAACCGCCAGCTGGCTCCAGACGTGGAGAGTCTGTTTCTGACGCCGTGTGAAAAGTACTCGTTTATCTCCTCGACCCTGGTACGCGAGATCGCCGCGCTGAACGGCGACATCTCCAATTTCGTGCACCCGGCCGTAGCCGCCGCGCTGACCGAACGCTTCAAGCGCTGAACCATTCCTGCCAGGCCGCGTGCAAGCGCGGCCGCGATGCGGCACAATTTACCTCATCGTTTTCTGCACACATCTAGGCTGCGCTTCAAGGCTGCAGCAGGAGTGGTTCCGTCATGTCCCTGATCATCACCGACGACTGCATCAACTGCGACGTCTGCGAACCCGAATGCCCCAACGCCGCGATCTCTCAAGGCGAAGAAATTTATGAGATTGACCCAAACTTGTGCACCGAATGCGTCGGCCACTACGACGAGCCGCAGTGCCAACAGGTCTGCCCCGTAGACTGCATCCCGCTCGACGAGAACAATGTCGAAAGCAAGGATGAGTTGATGCAGAAGTACCTGATCATTACTGGTAAAGCATGAACGCCGGCCGCCTGATCCGCGGCCTGCTCCCCTGGCGCACCCTGCTCGGTGCGCTGGCCTTACTCTGCGCCCTTGAGCTGCATGCCGCAGCCCTGCCTGAACGCATTGCGATTGCCACCGCGCACCCTGCCGCCACCGTGGCCGGTCAGGAAACCCTGGCGCAAGGCGGCAATGCTTTCGATGCAGCCGTGGCCATCAGCGCCGCCCTGGCGGTGGTCGAACCTTACGGTTCAGGTCTGGGCGGCGGCGGCTTCTTTCTGCTGCGCGAAGCCGGCGAGTCGCCCACCTATCGCTTCCTCGATGCACGCGAACGTGCGCCCTTGGCAGCCCATGCCGACTTGTACAAGATCGATGGCGAAGTAGATAAAAAATTGTCTTTAGACGGCGCACTGGCTGCCGCCATCCCCGGCTTGCCGGCGGCGTTGGTGCAGCTGGCGGAGCGCTTCGGCCGCCTGCCGCTGCGTGACTCGCTGGCACCGGCCATCCGCCTGGCGCGCAGCGGTGTTAGTGTCGACCGGGTTTATCGCGAGCGTGCGGGCTGGCGTATTGAGGCCATGCGCAAGGACGCCGAGACCGCGCGGCTGTTCCTCGACAAAGGCGAAATCCCTCAAGAGTTCGGCCTGCTGCGCCAACCCGAACTGGCCCGCACCCTTGAACAAGTGGCCGCAGACGGTCATCAGGGCTTCTACGGCGGAGCGCTGGCCGACAAACTGGTCAAGGCGGTGCGTGATGCTGGTGGCATCTGGTCGCACAAAGACCTGGCCAACTACCGCATCGTCGAACGCCAGCCGTTGCGTGTCAGCCTTAATCAAGACCGTGAGCTGATCAGCGCCCCGCCGCCGTCGGCCGGCGGCATCGCATTGGGGCAGAGCCTGCTGATGCTGCAACAACTGCCCTGGCAACAGGCCGACGCCGTGCAGCGCAGCCACTTGGTGGTTGAAACCCTGCGCCGCGCTTACCGCGACCGCGGCTTACTGGGCGATCCTGACTTCGTCAGCAACCCAGCGACCCAACTGCTTGCACCTGATTACCTGAAGCAGCTGGCAAACAACATCGACCCGCATCACGCCACACCAAGCGACAGCTTGCCGCCAAGCAGCGCCTGGAAAGAAGGCGATCACACGACCCATTTCACAGTGCTCGACACCGAGGGCAATGCGGTAGCCGCCACGCTGTCGGTCAACCTGCCTTTCGGCGCGGCCTTCACCGTGCCCGATACGGGTGTATTGCTGAACAACGAGATGGATGACTTCGCCGCCGACATACAAGGCGCCAATACTTATGGTTTGAGCGGCAGCCAGGCCAACAGCATTGCCGCCGGAAAGCGCCCGCTGTCGAGCATGAGCCCAAGCTTCATCGAGGGCGCTGAAGACTTTGCCAGCTTTGGCACGCCAGGCGGCAGCCGGATTCCCAGCATGGTGTTGCTGGCGATGCTCGAGTACCTGGATCAACAACCCATCGAGCGCTGGCCCAGTGTCAGCCGCTATCACCACCAGTTCCGCCCGGACCTTATCGAGCACGAACCGAACACCTTCAGCACAGCGGAAATCTCCGCGCTAGAAGCACTGGGGCATCAGTTGCAATCGACAGGGCGCAGATACGGCAACCAGCAGGTGCTGTACTGGAACAAACAAGATGGGAAGGTCAAAGCGGCAAGCGATCCGCGTGGCATTGGCACGGCAGTGAGTACGCCCGTCAGGCCGCAGTAACTCGGATCATTGAAGTGTCAGGCAAGGTGCACAATACGGGCTGCCTAACCAAGTATCGCGGCAGCCCAGAAGCCGAAGCCTATCAATCCTTACGGTAACCGCTGGTGGTGCACCCCAAGCAGCGCACGAAAGCAGCCATGCCCGGCTCAACAACCAGCGACTTACCCGCCTCACCTATATTGCCGCCAGCGGCGGTGAACGGCAGGCTCACCACGAATGCCACTGCACCAATCGCGGTTGCCGTAATCAGCAACGGCCGCGCGATCAACAGATCACCAATCATAGAATAGGCTTTGGGGGCATTGGCTGTATAAAGAGGGTCGCCACTAGTGTTCTGCTGCGCTACGTCAGCATGGGCTGGCAACGCCAGCAAGCCAGTGGTCAGCGCCAGAGCAGCAGCGGTCGAGCGGAACAGTTTCATGGGGCGATCCTTCAGGTATTAGGAGGCGGTGAGACTAACTATAACAGCGGATTAGTAATTGTCAGCGTGACGCCCGTCAATCCCCATAAAAGGCATATTCAGGTTTTTTCGGAATAAAGGGCCGGTAAAACGCCAGAATCATCTTGATATCAGCCGCTTCATCCCCCGTCGGCATAAAGCTCGGCCCGATAAACACGCGGCGGTTCTGGTAATCCAACGCCCCAAGAACGATCGGCACGCCGGCACCCAGGGCAATGTGGTAGAAGCCCATTTTCCAGCGTTCGACTTTCTTACGCGTGCCTTCGGGCGAGAGTATCAACATAAATTGCTCATGCTCGCGAAAGGCCCGCACCGCTTGTTCGACGGTATTGCCCTGGCGTTCTCGGCGAATCGGGATACCGCCCCACAGGCGCATCAGCGCACCAAAAGGCCAGCGAAAAATCGTGTGTTTGCCAAACCAGCGAGCATTCAGGCGCAGGATGAACTTCACCGCAATAAAGATCACGAAGTCCCAGTTGGAGGTGTGGTGCGCGCCGATGACGACAAACTTGTCGAGCTTCGGTAACTCGCCGTCAATGCGCCAGCCCATCAGTTTCAGCGCCACGTGACCAACCCACTCGGCCAGCGGGTTGCGGGGCAGATAATTACCGGACATCAATACCTCGGCCTTTCTTATTGTTGGGTAATCAGTTCAGGCATCGGCGCCTGACGGGAATATCTAGCCCGCGAAGCTCGCCGAGCATGCTTGATATCTCGCGAGCTCGAGTCCCGCAAGGCGCTACATTAGTAACAGCCGCTGGGCCGACGCGCAGCGATCGTAACTATTCTTAGCGCTGGCAACGCGGGCAATAGACGCTGGCACGCTGGCCCAGTTTGACCTCACGCAGGGTGCTGCCGCAGTGCTTGCAGAACTCGCCGCCACGGCCATACACGAACAGCTCCTGCTGGAAATATCCCGGCTGCCCATCGCCGCCGACAAAGTCGCGCAGGGTGGTACCGCCGCGCTCGATGGCGTGGACAAGGATGCGCTTGATCTCAGCCGCCAGCTTTAGATAACGCACCCGCGACACCGAGCCGGCTTCACGACGCGGATCGATACCGGCGGCAAACAGCGCTTCCGATGCATAGATGTTGCCCACCCCGACCACCACGGCGTTATCCATGATGAAGGGTTTGACTGCCATGGCGCGACCACGGGACAGCTGAAACAACCGCTCACCATCGAACAGATCGGTCAACGGCTCAGGGCCCAGCTTGCTCAGCAGCACATGACTCAACGGATCACGGCTCCAGAGCAGCGCGCCGAAACGCCGTGGATCGGTGTAGCGCAAGGCCAGGCCGGACTCCAGTTCGATGTCCACATGTTCGTGCTTGGCCGCCGGCAAGCCGCACTCGACCAGCCGCAGGCTGCCGGACATCCCTAGGTGACTGATCAGCGTGCCGCTTTCGGCCTTGATCAGCAGGTACTTGGCGCGGCGCTCAACGCATTCGATACGCTGCCCGGACAGCTGAATATCCAGGTCCTCGGGGATCGGCCAGCGCAGCCGCCGTTCGCGCACGATCACCCGGCTGACGCGCTGACCTTCAAGGTAAGGCGCAATACCGCGGCGGGTGGTTTCTACTTCGGGAAGTTCTGGCATAGCGAGTCATCAGCTGAGCAATTCAAGCGGGCGTTTACCTTAGCAGGAATGCCCCAAAAGCGACGAGGCGAGCTAACGCGCACCCAGGTCGCGAATACTCTCGCGCAGGTTTTCAAAGTCATATTCGGACAGGCCAACATACTCCAGCACCAGCTGTTCGATGCTCTGCCATTCATGGTCGTCCGGCTGATTACCAAGGACCCGGTGGCTTTCGCAGATGTGCTCGGCCATCTTCAGAATCGCCAGCAAGGTTTTCAGCTGCGCATCGCGGCTGGCGTCCTCGCTAAAGATCGCCAAGGCGTTGTGATGGCTGGCAATCGCTTCACACAGGTGCAGCGGCAGGTTCCACGACTTGGCGGTGTAATAGCCAACCACCGCATGGTTGGTATTAAGCAGACGGTTTTCGGTATCCACCACCCGGCGCTCATCAGTCGCGCTGGCATAGGCCTCCTCCAGCACCATCATGTAATTGGGGAAGCGCTTGAGCATCAGCGGAATGCCGCAATTGTGAAACAAGCCGAGAGCGTAGGCCTCATCTGGCGAGTGGTAGCCGATACGCTTGGCCAGGCTCAGGCAGGTTACGGCCACATCCTGGGCGGTGTCCCAGAAGCGGTTAAGGGTGACGATGGCCTCATCCGTCAGCTCGCCGCGAATCGACTGCGCATTGATCAGGTTGATCACCGTGTTGCAGCCCAGCAGATTGACCGCCTGCTGGATCGAGGCGATGCGGTTGGTCAGGCCGAAAAACGGTGAGTTCACCAATTTCAACAGCGCACCAGACAATCCCGGGTCCTGCCCAATCAGCTTGGCGATAGCGCGCAGATCCGGATCGGGCATCACCTGCTCCATCTGCAAATCCACCATGATCTGCGGCTGCGGCGGCACGCTGATGCCTTGCAGGACTTGCCGGATATAGTCGGCGGTGAGCTCTTGAGACATGTCAGGGAAAGCCGAAATGAGAGATGGGGCGCAGTTTAGCGAAACCCCGCCACTTCTACAGACGTGTTTTGTAACCGCCGCGACGTTACTTAACCCGCTATAATTCCGCTCTTTTTTCGGAGTCCTCCAGCATGTCCCTGCCCAGCCTGCGCCTGAAAGCCAACGCCGACCGACGCCTGCGCGCCGGCCATCTGTGGGTCTACAGCAACGAAATCGACGTCACCGCCACACCACTGAGCGGCTTTGTGGCCGGCGACCAGGCCATCCTCGAAGCGGCCGGCGGTAAAGCGCTGGGCGTGGTGGCGATGAGCCCGAACAACCTGATCTGCGCACGCCTGCTGTCACGTGACGTCAAGCATGTGCTGGACAAATCCTTGCTGGTGCACCGCCTCAACGTCGCCCTGTCACTGCGCGAGCGACTGTTCGATAAGCCCTGCTACCGCTTGGTATTCGGCGACTCCGACCTGCTCCCGGGCCTGGTAGTCGACCGTTTCTTCGACATTCTGGTGGTGCAGCTGGCCTCCGCCACCATGGAACGCCATAAAGAAG
>JAWWDH010000100.1:0-9890 GCA_033720015.1 Pseudomonas sp. | reverse complement strand
GCAGGTATTTTGCATCGCATAAAAGATCAGGGTTGGAACGTGCAAATCACCTGCCCTGCCGAGTCTGTAACCTCGATGAATGGGCTATGAATTGCGGCGCAGCAACCCCTGGAATTTGCCAATACGGCCGATGTGGTGCTGGTCGGTAGCGGCATCTACACCCGCCAGATTGCTCAGGACCGAACACTACTTGAGCGGCTCAAGATTGATCCGTCCAGACAACTGGTATGCGCGCAGTGTTCAGGCACCTTGCTGTTGTCGGTGTTGGGTGTGTTGAACGGCGTGCCCGCATGTACTGACTTAACCAGCAAACCTTGGGTGATAGAGGCAGGGGTCGAGGTGTTGAATCAGCCGTTTTTCGCCGAAGGCAACATTGCCACTGCGGGTGGCTGCATGGCATCGCAATACCTGGCTACGTGGATTATCGCCAAGCTGGCCGGCGCTGAAGCTGCGGCGGCGGCCATTCACTATGTGGCGCCCGTCGGCGAAAAAGACTCGGCCGTGGCGCATAGCTTGTCGGTGGTTGGGCCTTACATCCGCCGGTCGACCGTAGCCTAGTGTGGCGTGTGCGGGGGTTAAGGCGCTAACCCCCGCCTCTAGCGTTACAGTACTTCTTTCAAGCGGTGCCAGAGCATGCCCAGCGCCAGCAATGGCGAGCGCAGGTGCTTGCCGCCGGGGAAGGTCATGTGCGGCACCCTGTTGAATAACTCGAAGCCGCCGCCTTGCTGCCCGCTGATGGCTTCGGCCAGTAGTTTGCCGGCCAGGTGCGTGGCGTTTACGCCGTGGCCAGCGTAAGCCTGGGCGTAGAACACGTTGCTGTGTTCCTGGAGTCGGCCGATCTGCGGCAGGCGGTTGGCACCGATGCCGATCATGCCACCCCACTGGTAGTCGATCTTTACGTCTTGCAGATGCGGGAAGACTTGCAGCATTTTCGGCCGCATATAACCGGCGATGTCCGCTGGGTCGCGACCGGAATAGTGACAGGCACCGCCGAATAGCAGGCGGTTGTCGGCGGACAGGCGGAAGTAATCGACCGTCACGCGCTGGTCGCACAGCGCCATATTCTGCGGGATCAGGTTGCGCGCCTGGGCGGCGGATAGCGGCTCGGTGGCAATCACGTAGCTGCCGGCGGGCAGCACCTTGCCGCCGAGCTTGCTGTTGAGGCCATTGAGGTAAGCGTTGCAGGCCAGTACCAGGGTTTTGGCGCGCACCTTGCCGGTCGCGGTATGCACCTGCACTTCGCTGCCGTAGTCGATATGGGTGACTGACGAATGCTCGCACAGCCGCACGCCCAGGCTGGCAGCGGCTGCTGCTTCACCGAGGGCCAGATTAAGTGGGTGCAGATGGCCAGAGCCCATATCGATCATGCCGCCGGCGTAGCGGTCGGAGCCGACCACCTGGTGCATTTGTTCGGCTTGCAGCAGGCGCAGTTCGTGGCGATAGCCGAGGCTTTCCAGCTCGGCCTTGTCTTCGGCAAAGTCGTCCATGTGTGCTGGTTTGTTGGCCAGGTCGCAGTAGCCCCAGGTCAGGTCGCAGTCGATGTTGAATTGCGCGATGCGCTGGCGAACGATTTCCACGGCCTCCAGGCCCATCAGTTTCAGCTCACGCACGCCTTGGCTGCCGATCACCGATTCGAACTGTTCGACGCCGTGGCCGACGCCGCGAATCAGTTGCCCGCCGTTGCGCCCGCTGGCTCCCCAGCCGATTTTGTGGGCTTCCAGCAACACCACCGAGAGGCCTTTCTGCGCCAGTTCGATGGCCGTATTCAGGCCCGAAAAGCCGCCGCCGACAATGCACACATCAGCCCGCAGCTCGCCCTCCAAGGCTGGATAGGCCAGTTGTCGATTGGCGCTGGCGGCGTAGTAGGAGTGAGTGTGCTGGCTGCTGTGAGCGGGCTGGTGAACGCGGGCGTTCATGTGTGGAATCCTGATTATTATGTTTGGAAATTTTTACGAAGCATAAGCGCGGGTTTCACCAAACGCCAAGAGGCAATCGGTAACTAACCGGTTTTTCGTCGATTAAGCGCGCCATATCCGCCGAAGTTGCCTGCCGCGCGGTTACTATGCCGGCCACTGTTTCAGGACCCTGCCCATGAGTTGCACCCGCCGTAAAATCGACCAGCTGCGTTTGCAGATTCCCAGTTTCGCCTGTGTGCCCGGTTGCCATGACTGCTGCGGCCCGGTAACGGCCTCGTCCGAAGAAATGTCGCGCCTGCCGGTAAAAAGCGCTGCCGAGCACGATGCTGCCCTGGCCGAGTACAACTGTGTGCACCTCGGCCCGCAGGGCTGCACGGTATACGACCAGCGCCCGTTGATCTGCCGTTTGTTCGGCACCACGCCAAGCCTGCCCTGCCCACAGGGCCGTGGGCCGGAGCAGATGACCGAGCCGGCGGTGGCGAAACAGGTGCATAAGCTGATCGCCACGACGCGCCAAGTGCTGGTGTAGCTTGGCGTGCGCGCAGGTGTATCCAGCGCGTTAGATACACCTGCGCCTGCCTCAGTGCTACTCGGCAATCGGCAGGCTGAGGCTCTCCTTCACTTCCTCCATGACGATATAACTCTTCGACTCGCGCACGTGTGGCAGTTTGAGCAGGATGTCGCCGAGCAGCTTGCGGTAGCTGGCCATCTCGTTGATCCGCGCTTTCACCAGGTAGTCGAAATCGCCTGATACCAGGTGACACTCCAGCACATGCGGCAGCTTGAGTACGGCGCGGCGAAATTCTTCAAAGGTGTCGCCAGACTTGTAGTCCAGGCTGATCTCGACAAACACCAGCAGGCTGGCCTTGAGCTGCTGCGGGTTGAGGCGCGCGTGGTAGCCCATGATGATGCCTTCGCGCTCCAGGCGACGTACGCGCTCGGTGCACGGGGTGGTCGACAGGCCAACCCGCTCGCCCAATTCGGTAAAGCTGATACGCCCATCTTCCTGCAGGATGCGCAGGATGTTGCGGTCGATCTTGTCCAGTTCACGACGACTTTGATGCTGGGTGCGCATGGTGGATACCCCTCTGCAGAAGGCGATATTGCCAATAATTGTCGCCAAATATAGCTTTTTATATAGTGAAAAACACTGCCTGTCTCTTCCTATACTGCGCTCTATTGTGATTTCAAGAATTATCCGTCGTGCTTGGACACGATGAGGAGAGCGGCATGCGAGTTCTGGTTCTCGGTAGCGGTGTGATTGGTACCGTCAGTGCGTATTACCTGGCGCGTCAGGGTTTTCAAGTGGTGGTGGTCGATCGGCAGAATGCCCCGGCCATGGAAACCAGCTTTGCCAACGCTGGCCAGGTGTCGCCTGGTTATGCCTCGCCGTGGGCTGCGCCAGGCGTGCCGCTGAAAGCCATCAAGTGGTTGCTGCAGAAGCACGCACCGCTGGCGATCAAGGCCACCGCCGATATCGATCAGTACCTGTGGATGGCGCAGATGCTGCGTAACTGCACCGCCGCCCGCTATGCGGTGAACAAGGAGCGCATGGTGCGCCTGTCCGAGTACAGCCGTGACTGCCTCGACGAGCTGCGCGCGGAAACCGGTATTGCCTATGAAGGCCGCAGCCTGGGCACTACCCAGCTGTTCCGCACCCAGGCGCAATTGGATAACGCGGCAAAAGATATCGCCGTGCTCAAGCAGTCTGGCGTGCCCTTCGAGTTGCTCGACCGCGACGGTATCGTGCGTGTAGAGCCGGCGCTGGCCAACGTCAAAGAGAAGCTGGCCGGGGCGCTGCGCTTACCCAACGACCAGACTGGTGACTGCCAGATGTTCACCAGCAAGCTGGCCGAGATGGCCAAGGCGCTCGGTGTGGAATTCCGCTTTGGCCAGGATATCCAGCGCCTGGATGCCGCCGGTGAGCGCATCAATGGTGTGTGGATCGACGGCAAGCTGGAAACCGCCGACCGCTACGTGCTGGCCCTCGGCAGCTTTAGCCCGCAACTGCTCAAGCCGTTGGGGATCAAGGCACCGGTCTACCCGCTCAAGGGGTACTCCTTGACCGTGCCAATCACCAATGCGGCCATGGCACCGACCTCGACCATTCTCGATGAGACCTACAAGGTAGCGATCACCCGTTTCGACAACCGCATCCGGGTGGGTGGCATGGCGGAGATTGCCGGTTTCGACCTGAGCCTTAACCCGCGTCGGCGCGAAACCCTGGAAATGATCACCGCTGATCTCTACCCGCAAGGGGGTGATCTAAGCCAGGCTGAATTCTGGACGGGGCTGCGTCCGGCGACGCCAGATGGCACGCCGATTGTCGGGGCCACCCGGTTTGCTAATTTATTCCTCAACACCGGTCACGGCACACTGGGCTGGACCATGGCGTGCGGCTCCGGTCGCCTGCTCGCCGATCTGATGGCGAAAAAGCGTCCACAGATCAGCGCCGAAGGCCTGGATATTTCCCGTTACAGCCGTTCCAAGGAGACTCACAAGCATGTCAGTACAGCGCCTGCTCACTGAAACCCGTCACAGCGAAATCGTTATCCATAACGGCACGGTCTACCTGGCCGGACAATTGGCCGATGATTACAGCGGCGACATCGTGGCACAAACCCGCGAAACCCTGGCCAGCACCGAGCGCATGCTGGCCGAGGCGGGCAGCGACAAGTCAAAGATTCTCTCGGTGACCATCTTTTTGCGCGATATGGCGCGCGACTACGCCGGCTTCAATCAAGTCTGGGATGCCTGGGTCGCTCCCGGCACCGCGCCTGCCAGAGCCTGCGTTGAGGCCAATATGTACAAGCCTGAAGTGTTGGTAGAAATCACCGTGGTGGCGGCGCTCTGAAGCGACTTGTCATGATCGTAATAGGCTGTTGCCCGGTACCGCCGGGCTTTTTTATAGCCTGCCATCGCCGATGGCCCCTGCCGGCCATTGCTGCGCAACGTTAAAAAGGCTCCCGGCCTTTTTAAGACTGAAAACTGCTGATAATCGAGACCATCATGCGTCCTGCTCGTGCCCTGATCGATCTGCAAGCCCTGCGTCATAACTATCAACTGGCCCGCGAGTTGAGCGGCGCGCGCGCGCTGGCGGTGATCAAGGCGGATGCTTATGGCCACGGCGCAGTGCACTGTGCGCAGGCGTTGCAGGAGCAAGCCGATGGTTTTGCCGTGGCCTGTATCGAAGAGGCGCTGCAACTGCGCGAGGCCGGTATTGCCGGGCCGATCTTGCTGCTAGAGGGCTTTTTCGAGGCCGATGAACTGCCGCTGATCGAGCAGCACGGGCTGTGGTGTGTGGTGCATTCGTGGTGGCAGCTGGAAGCCATTGAGCGCAGCAACGTCCGTACGGCGTTGACGGTCTGGCTGAAAATGGACAGTGGTATGCACCGGGTTGGCCTGAATCCGGCCGATTATCAGGCGGCGTATCAGCGCCTGCTGGCCAGTGGCAAGGTGGCGAAAATAGTGCTGATGAGTCACTTCGCCCGTGCCGATGAGCTGGACTGCCCGCGCAGCGAGGAGCAGCTGGCGGTATTTCAGCAGGCGCGCCAAGGGATTGTGGCTGAAGTTAGCCTGCGTAACTCGCCGGCGTTGTTGGGCTGGCCGAGCGTGCCGAGTGACTGGGTGCGCCCTGGCATCATGCTCTATGGCGCTACGCCGTTCGAGCAGGCGCAAGCCGTAGCGGCGCAGTTGCAGCCGGTGATGACTCTAGAATCGAAAGTCATCAGCGTGCGTGAGCTGCCAGTTGGCGAGCCGGTGGGTTACGGTGCGCGCTTTGTCAGTGAGCGGCCGACCCGGGTCGGTGTCGTTGCCATGGGTTATGCCGATGGTTACCCGCGGCATGCGCCGACCGGCACGCCGGTAGCCGTGGACGGTCAGCTGACCCGGCTGATCGGCCGGGTGTCGATGGACATGCTCACCGTCGATTTGACCGATTTACCTCAGGCTGGCTTGGGTAGCCGGGTCGAATTCTGGGGTAAACAGGTGCTGGCCAGTGACGTGGCCATCCAGGCAGGGAGCATTCCTTACCAGCTGTTCTGCAACCTGCGCCGGGCGCCGTTGCTCTATCTCGGGGGGTGAGCTGCGCCGCTGTAGATGAGTTTGAACGCAAGTGTTGTAAATTCCGAACGCTATGCCATGATACGGCCACATTTCCGTATTTTCCCGAGGGGGACTCCAGCATTGGACGTCGGTGTACGACTGCAATCCATTCGCAAACTAAAAGGCCTTTCCCAGCGCGAACTCGCGAAACGGGCGGGCGTCACCAACAGCACCATTTCGATGATCGAGAAGAACAGCGTAAGCCCTTCGATCAGCTCGTTGAAAAAGGTGTTGGCGGGCATTCCCATGTCGCTGGTGGAATTCTTCTCCCTGGATGCCGAGCAGGATAGCCAGGCTCAGGTGGTCTATCGGGCCGCCGAACTCACCGACATCTGCAGCGGTGCCATCACCATGAAGCTGGTGGGTAAGGCGCACCCGAGCAGGGCCATTTCCTTCCTCGATGAAACCTACCCAGTGGGTTCTGATACGGGTGACGAGATGTACGCCCACGAAGGTGAAGAGGCGGGCATGCTGGTCTCTGGCAAGTTAGAACTGACCGTCGGCAGTGAGGTGTTTATCCTTGAGCCGGGCGACAGTTATTACTTCGAAAGCAGCAAACCGCATCGTTTCCGTAATCCGTTCGAGCAGCCTGCACGGCTGATCAGTGCGACTACACCGGCCAACTTTTAAATAACCCTGCGGCAATCTGGGCTGTTTCAGCGTTAGCGGCTTGCCGTTATACTGCGCCCAGCTCGCGAAACCGTGGCCGCGAGCGTGACTAGCCACGAAGAGGGTGTACCGTGAACCTGATTAAAAAGATCCTGGTAGCACCGGCTACCGTATTGGCCCTGTGGGCAGTGACTGCTCAGGCCACGACCGACGATGCCATTGCCGAGCGCCTGAAGCCGGTTGGTCAAGTCTGTGTGATGGGCGAAGAGTGCAAGGGTGTCGGTGCTGTAGCTGTCGCCGCTGGCGGTGCTGCGCGTACGGCCGATGACATCATTGCCAAGCACTGTGGCGCCTGCCATACCCCGGGTATTCTGGGTGCGCCGAAAATTGGCGACACTGCAGCCTGGAAAGAGCGCGCTGACCACCAGGGCGGCCTCGACGGCATCCTGGCCAAGGCCATCTCCGGGATCAACGCGATGCCGCCAAAAGGCACCTGCGCGGATTGCTCGGACGATGAGCTGCGTGCAGCCATCCAGAAGATGTCCGGCCTGTAAGTCGACCCTGCTGATGAAAAAGCCGCCCTCGGGCGGCTTTTTGCATTTTCTCTCCGGCAGTTGCAGCAACGCGGTGGGCGTGATGGTCCAAACTACATCCGCCAGAAGGCCGCCAGGAGAGCCAAATGCCCAAGGTTTGTTCGATAGAGCACAGTATTGACCATGTCCTCCAGACCCTTGAGGGGCCAATACACCTTGGTTTACCGCTGGGCTTGGGCAAGCCGAACCGCTGGGTCAATGCACTGTATGCACGCCTTAAACGCTTGCCCGAGCGCCAGCTGACGATCTATACCGCCCTCTGCCTAGGGCGTCCCCGTGCGCCTGAAGGGCTGCAGCAGCGGTTTCTTGAGCCGTTTGTCGAGCGAGTGCACGGCGACTACCTCGAGCTGGATTTTCTCGCCGACCTGCACGGCAACAGTCTGCCGGCCAATGTGCGCGTCGAGCAGTTCTTTCTGCAGCCGGGTAGCTTGCTCAATAGCGCACCGGCCCAGCAGGATTACATCAGCAGCAACTACAGCCATGTGGCGCGCGATCTGAATGACAAAGGCTTGAACCTGATCGCGCAACTGGTCGCGACCGACCCCGCACACCCTGGCTACTGGAGCCTGAGCTGCAACCCGGATATCACCCTCGACCTGTTGCCCCTGCTGGAGCAGCGCCGCGCCGCCGGTGAAACGATTCTCTGTGTGGCGCAAGTGCATGAGGCGTTGCCTTACATGGCCGGCACCGCCCAAGTGCCGTGCGCTACGTTCGACCTGCAGATTGCCGACAGCGAATGCACTACGCTGTTCTCCACCCCGAACCAGTCAGTGAGCGTGCAGGATCATTGCATTGGTTTGCACGCCAGCACCCTGGTCCGTGATGGCGGTACGCTGCAGATTGGCATTGGCGCCATCGGCGATGCCCTGACCGCTGCGCTATTGGCGCGTCAGGGTGACAACGCCGGTTACCGGGCGCTGCTGGAGGCACTGCAGAAGGGGCACTGGGCGCAGATGATCAGCAAAATTGGTGGTCTTGAGGCGTTTGCCCAGGGCCTGTATGGCTGCAGCGAGATGTTCGTTAACGGCCTGTTGGCTCTGGCCGAGGCCGGCGTGGTGCGGCGGGCGGTTTACCCCGATTTGCGGGTGCAGCAGTTGGCGGCGGCCGGCGCGCTGGATGAGCAAGGCCGCGCCCACAGCGTGCAAGCCTTGCGCGCTGCTGGCATCGCTCGGCAGCTGGATGAGCCGCTGCTGGTATGGCTACAGAGCAGTGGCTTGCTCAACGATGCTATTGCCCTGGACGGTGCGCAGATACGTTTGCCTGATGGTCGACAGCTGTCATGCGATCTTGACGACCCTCGCACGCAGGCCGCCTTGGCCGCCTATCTGGGCGCGGCGCGAGATGGCGTGGTGTTGCATGGCGGGTTTTTCCTCGGCCCGCAACAGTTTTACCAGCGTTTACGCGCGCTGCAGCCTGAGCAACGAAGCCGTTATGCCATGACAGGCATACTTTATATCAATGAGCTGTATCGGCAGGAAACGCTCAAGCGCTTGCAGCGCCGCGACGCGCGCTTTATCAACACAGTGTTTACCGTCACCTTGCTGGGTGCGGCGGTGTCCGATCAGCTCGAAGACGGCCGTGTGCTCAGCGGCGTGGGCGGGCAGTACAACTTTGTCGCTCAGGCTCATGCGCTTGATGATGCACGCTCGATTCTATTGCTGCGCAGCTGGCGTGAAAGTGCCGGTAAGGTCAGCTCGAACATCGTTTGGGATTACGGCCACGTCACCATCCCACGGCACCTTCGTGACATCGTGGTCACTGAGTACGGCATCGCCGATTTACGCGGCAAAACCGATGCTCAGGTGATTGAGGCCTTGTTGTGCATCAGCGACTCGCGCTTTCAGGCGCAGCTGATAGAGCAGGCGCAGCAGGCCGGCAAATTACCCGAAGATTTTCAGTTACCACCGCATTTCTGCGATAACCGGCCTGAACATCTGGATGCGTTACAGCGCAAGCATGCCGCGCTATTTAACGAATACCCGCTGGGCAGTGATTTCAGCACTGAAGAGCGTGACTTGGTACGGGCGTTAACCTGGCTCAAACGGCATTTCAAGCTCAGCGAGGTGCTGGAGCTGGGCAAAGCCACGCTCGATGCGCCGGCGGCCGAGGCCTTTCCTCTGCACCTGGCCCGCATGGGGCTGGAGGCGCCCGAGGGGGTACGTGAAGCCCTGTATCAGCGCTTGATTTTAGCCGGCCTGCAGGCCACCGCGTTGGGGCAGCCCGCTTCGTGAGGCTCGCAGTGGCTCAGTCAATAAAACTGACCTGACCATCCTTGAGCGAGGCGATGCGCGCCAGCGACTCGACCCGATAACCCTGTTCATCCAGCTCGGCGCGGCCGCGCTGGAAAGACTTTTCGATCACCACGCCAATGCCCGCAATGCTCGCGCCCGCCTGACCAATCAGGTCGATCAGGGCGTGGGCAGCATGGCCGTTGGCGAGAAAATCGTCGATCAGCAGCACGTGATCTTCGGCGGTCAGGTGCTTGGACGAGATGGCCAGGGTGCTTTCGGTCTGCTTGGTGAAGGAAAACACCTTGGAGGTATACAGATTGTCGGTGAGCGTGAGGGACTGGTACTTGCGGGCGAAGATCACCGGCACGCCCAGTTCCAGGCCAGCCATCACTGCCGGGGCAATCCCTGAGGCTTCAATGGTGACAATCTTGGTGATG
>JAWWDH010000099.1:0-9944 GCA_033720015.1 Pseudomonas sp. | reverse complement strand
GGTGCGGGCGATCTCCTCCCCGGCCAGACGGTTCAAAAGGCTGCTCTTGCCGACTCCGGTGCCGCCGAACAACGCCACCACCAGCGGCCGCATCTGCTGATCAGGGCACAGGCTGAGCCAGCGCCTGGATCAAGCGTGCGTCGCGGGCGTAGATGTCCGGGTAGTAGCGCAGTGCGCCATCGAGGCCGGCGTCGACTGTCCAGTAGGCAATCAGCAGTGGCGCGGGATTTTGCAGGCGGTATTGCTGGGTGTTGCCGCTGGCGATGCGCGTTTGTACATGCTCCAGTTCCCCTGGCGAGAGGAGCCAGGCGAGCAAGGTGTCGACGGCCTCGATCCGCACGCAGCCGGAGCTGAAGGCGCGCGGGGCCTTGCTGAAGAGTTGCTGGCTGGGTGTGTCATGCAAGTAAACCGAGAATGGGTTGGCGAAGCGCAGCGCGACCCGGCCAAGCGGGTTGTGGCTGCCGGCCGACTGGCGCAGGAGGATCGCTCCGGGCCGCTCCCAATCGATGCTCTGCGGGTCGAGCAGGTTGCCGTCATAGTCGAGCACGCTCATTTGGTGGCGTTCCAGGTAGCCGATGTCCTCACGAATGGCCGGTAGCTTGTCGTCGCGCAGAATGGTGGGCGGCACGGTCCAAGTCGGGTTGAGGGTCAGTCGCGCAATACGCGAGGCGAGTAACGGCGTTTGCCGCTCGGCCCGCCCGACCTGTGTGCGGGTGCGCCAGAGCACCTGGTTATTGCGCACCACCTGCAGCTCAGCCGCGGCGATATTAATCATCACGGCGGCGTTGCGCATGTCATCGGCGAGCCAGCGCAGGCGCTCCAAATTGGCGCGCAGCTGGTCACGGCGCATCTGCGCGCTGATGTTCAGCTCAGCCAGGCTGGCGGGGCCGAGAATGCCGTCTGGGTTGAGTCCGTGGTCGCGCTGGAAGTTCTCCAGGGCGGTCTGGGTGGCCAGATCATAGGCGCTACCCAGGGCTTCACCCTCTGCTGCCAGATAGCCTTGGGCGAGCAGGCGTGCGCGCAGTACCGGCAGCCGCGCATCCTGGCTACCAGGCTTGAGCAATGGGCCGCTGGTTAGCGTTGGCCATGGGCTTAGCGGTTGCAGGCGTTGTTGCGCATAGGCGCTGCGCAGCTGCTGGTATTGCACGGTGGCCGGTCGTGCGTTGGCAAAGGCCGCTGCCGGCGCGTGCAGGTGCAGCAGGGCCAGCGACAGGGTTGCCAGTTGCGGGTCTTGAGCGGTGTGCTCAGGCGCATGCCACAGCGGCTCCCAGCGCTGTTGCAATAAACGTCCGCGCCGCAGATGCAGCAGCGCCTGCAGGTAACTGTGGCTGGTCAACAGCTCTGCGCAGTCGCGCTGCTCGGCGCTTTGGCCTGTTGTGGGGTTGGGCAGCACATAATCGCTGGGCTGCAGCCCGTCATCGGCCAACTCAGCCAGTTGTTCGCGCAATTGCAGCCGTTGCTCTGCACTTTGCCAGGCGGGTTGACCGTCGCGTTGAGCATAAAAGGCCTGCAGCAGGTGCAGTGCTTGCTCGTCTAGGCTGGTTGGTAACGCGCTGCAATGCTGCGTCAGTTGAGCCAACACTGGGCGTAGGTCGCTGCCGGTGCCGGAAGGCGCAATGGCGGCATTAGCGACCAGTGGCAGGGTGAGCAGGGCAGCGCTCAGGTAAAGTGTGCGTTTTTTGAACAATCTACTGCTCCAGTCCTTGGCCTCAGTGCGGGTTAGTCGCAGCCAGTATAGGCTCGACATGACTGGATCTTGTTACAGGACTAAGCGCCTCGAGGTATTTACCCATATGTTTGGACGTATTGGCAGGTTCTGCCTGATCGGTTTTTGGCTTGTTTGCATGCCGTTATCGGCAATGGCAGCAGCGCCGGAGGGCCAGCTCAGGGAGCTGGCGCGGATAGCCCCGGGGCTCAATCAGCAGGCGCTGGAACATGCCCTGGCAGCGATGCAGTGCGCGGTCAATCATGGTGCTGAACCCGCTCGCCGCCTGGCGGTAATCGATTATTCGCGGCCCTCCACCGAGCGCCGCCTGTGGATCTTCGACCTGCAGCGCAAACGCTTAGTGTTGCGTGACTTTGTCGCCCACGGGCGTCAATCGGGGGAGAACTTTGCCGAGAGCTTCTCCAATCGCTTGGGTAGCAACCAGAGCAGTCTCGGCCTGTTTCGTACCGCCGAAAGCTACCGTGGTAAACATGGCTATTCGCTGCGCATGGACGGCTTGGAGCCGGGGCTGAATGACCTGGCCCGCGAGCGCGCCATCGTCATTCACGGTGCGGCCTATGTCAGCCCGAGCCTAGTGCAAAGCCAGGGGCGCATCGGCCGTAGTCTCGGTTGCCCGGCAGTGCGCCAGGAGGTGGCACGGATGGTGGTCGATCAGCTCAAGGGCGGGCAGTTTCTGTTTGCCTGGCACTCCAATCAGCACTGGCTGCAAGGCTCGGCTTATCTGGATTGCAAGCCGCAGCGGGTGGCGAGCAGCCAGGTTCGTCAGCAGCCTTTACCACGTAGCTGAAACTCGCGGGCTAAAGCTATTTCTGCTCACTCTGCGGGGTAACCCGCAGCACTTCTTCGATGGTGGTGAGGCCCGCAGCGACCTTCTGCGCGCCGGATAAGCGCAAGCTGCGCATGCCCTCCTTGAACGCATGCCGGCGCAGGGCCACCAGGTCGGTGTCGGCGCTGATTAGCGGCTTCATCGCATCATTGATCAGCATGATTTCATACACCCCGGCGCGGCCACGATAGCCGGTATCACGGCACTCCAGGCAACCGACAGCGCTACACGCCTGAGTCGGCAGCGGCGCGTTCCAGGGTTTGGTCAGACTCTGCCAGTCGTCCTCATTCAGCGCCTGCGGCGTTTTGCAGTGCGGGCAGAGGGTGCGCACCAAGCGCTGCGCCATAACGCCGAGCAGGGTGGCTTTGAGCAGGTAGTGCGGTACGCCCAGCTCCAGCAGGCGGGTGATGGCGCTGGGGGCGTCGTTGGTGTGCAGGGTCGACAGCACCAAGTGCCCGGTCAGCGCGGCCTGGATCGCCATCTCGGCGGTTTCCAGATCGCGGATCTCGCCGACCATGATGATGTCCGGGTCCTGACGCATCAGGGCGCGCACGCCACTGGCGAAGGTCAGGTCGATATTGTGTTGCACCTGCATCTGGTTGAAGGCCCCTTCGATCATCTCGATCGGGTCTTCGATGGTGCAGACGTTGACTTCCTGGGTCGCCAACTGCTTGAGCGTGGTGTACAGCGTGGTGGTCTTGCCCGAACCGGTGGGGCCGGTGACCAGAATGATGCCGTTGGGTTGCGCCGTCATGCCTTGCCAGCGTTTTAAGTCATCGGCGGAGAAGCCCAGCTGGTCGAAGCTTTTCAGCAACACTTCCGGGTCGAAAATCCGCATCACCATCTTTTCGCCGAAGGCCGTCGGCATGGTAGACAGGCGCAGTTCGACTTCGCCGCCATCCGGGATCTTGGTCTTGACCCGACCATCCTGGGGTTTGCGTTTTTCGGCGACGTTCATCCGCCCGAGGCTTTTCAGGCGGCTGACGATGGCCATGGTCACCTGCGGCGGGAATTGATAAACGGTGTGTAGCACGCCGTCGATGCGGAAGCGCACGCTGCCCTGCTCACGGCGTGGCTCGATATGAATATCGCTGGCGCGCTGGGTGAAGGCGTACTGGAACAGCCAGTCAACGATATTGACGATATGCGCGTCGTTGGCGTCGGGCTCCTGGTCTTGAGCGCCGAGGTTGAGCAGCTGCTCGAAGTTGCCGATGCCGCTGATCTTGCTGTCACCTGCCGACGCGCCACTGACCGATTTGGCCAGGCGGTAAAACTCCACAGTAAAGCGCTGGATATCTGTCGGGCTGGCCATCACCCGTTTGATTGGGCGCTTGAGCACATGGGTCAGGTTGGCTTCCCAGCTCGTAACCAGCGGCTCGCTGCTGGCGATGGTCACACTGTCGTTGTCCACCGCCACAGCGAGAATTTTATGGCGCTGAGCGAAGGCGTAAGACATCAGCGGGGTGATGGCGGCGACATCGATCTTCAGCGGGTCGATGCGCAAGAAAGGTTGCCCGCATTGCTCTGCCAGCCAGCTGGTCAGGCCTTCCAGCTCGAGCTTCTTACCCGGATGCTTGAGGTCATCGAGCTGCTGCGCCGCAATAAACTCCAGCGGATGTTGCTGATTGCTGACGGCGCTGCGGCGGATCGCCAGGCATTGTTCGGCATTGTCCTGGTTAGTCCGGCCCTGAGCGACCAGTTCGCGCAGCAGGTCGGCGAGTTCCAGTTGGCGATCATGGCTGGACGAGACGAATGCGGACATATAACTCCCTGACAATCCTGATAACTAAGCAGTGTCGGCAGCATGACCCGAAGTAGGTGGACTGTCTGTCGACTTAATCCATTTTCGCCTGGCCAGCGTATCCGGTGGTGTTAGTTGTTAGGCGCGCTTGAGTGTCTGTACACCCTCAGGCGTGCCGAGCAGCAGCAGGTCGGCCGGGCGTGCGGCGAACAGGCCATTGGTGACCACGCCGACGATGGCGTTGATCTGGCTTTCCAGCTCGGCTGGGTTGGTGATCGACAGGTTGAACACGTCGAGGATGATATTGCCGTTGTCGGTCAGCACGCCCTCGCGGTACACCGGGTCACCGCCGAGTTTGACTAGCTGGCGCGCGACATGGCTGCGCGCCATCGGGATCACTTCCACTGGCAGCGGGAAGGCACCGAGCAGCGGCACCAGCTTGCTGGCGGCGGCGATGCAGATAAAGGTCTGCGCCACAGCGGCAACGATCTTCTCGCGGGTCAGGGCTGCGCCGCCGCCTTTGATCAGGTTGAGGTGTTCGTCGCTTTCATCGGCGCCGTCGATATAGAACTCCAGGTCGCTGACGCTGTTCAGCTCATACACCGGAATGCCGTGGCCCTTGAGGCGCGCGGCGGTGGCTTCGGAGCTGGCCACCGCGCCGTCGAATTCGGTCTTGTGCTTGGCCAAGGCGTCGATAAAACAGTTGGCGGTGGAGCCGGTGCCAACCCCGATCACGCTCTTGGCATCGAGTTTGGGCAGAATGAAGTCGACGGCAGCTTGAGCGACGGCTTGCTTGAGTTGATCTTGATTCATCGAGGGGCCTGGCGTGGGAGTTAGGAAGGGGCAAATTATAGCGCGCCTAGGCCGGCAGCGGACCTGGCGCGGGAAAACCCATGTGTTGTGTGGTCGTTCGGCGCGGCCCTGGGGTAGACTCTCGGACTCCCTGAAAAGCCGCCTGCGATCACGCCATGCTCGAACAGTACGTTAAAAAGATCCTCACCTCGCGCGTCTACGACGTCGCGGTGGAAACGCCGCTGCAAGTCGCCCCTCAGCTTTCTGAGCGTCTGGGCAATCAGATTTTGCTCAAGCGTGAAGACCTGCAACCGGTGTACTCGTTCAAGATTCGCGGCGCTTACAACAAGCTGGCCCAGCTCTCGGCTGCAGAGCAGGCGCGTGGCGTGGTCACGGCCTCGGCTGGCAATCATGCCCAGGGGCTGGCGCTAGCCGCCAAGGTGCTGGGTGTTAAAGCCACCATCGTGATGCCCAAGACCACCCCGGAGATCAAGGTGCAGGGCGTGCGTTCGCGGGGCGGCAAGGTGGTGTTGCACGGCGACAGCTTCCCCGAGGCGCTGGCCTATTCGCTGAAATTGGTCGACGAGAAGGGCTACATCTATATTCACCCTTACGACGATCCGCACACCATCGCTGGCCAGGGCACCATCGCCATGGAAATCCTCCGGCAGCAGCCGGGTAAGCTCGATGCGATATTCGTCCCGGTCGGCGGCGGTGGGCTGATCTCCGGTATCGCCGCCTACGTGAAATACCTGCGCCCGGAAATCAAGATCATTGGCGTTGAGCCGGACGATTCCAACTGCCTGCAAGCCGCCATGGCCGCCGGTGAGCGGGTGGTCTTGCCGCAGGTCGGGCTGTTTGCCGACGGCGTGGCAGTGGCGCAGATCGGTGAGCACACCTTTGCGGTGTGCAAGGACTATGTCGACGAAGTCATCACCGTCAGCACCGACGAGATCTGTGCGGCGATCAAGGACATCTACGACGATACCCGCTCGATCACCGAACCTGCGGGCGCGCTGAGCGTGGCCGGGATCAAGAAATACGTGGAACGTGAAGGTTGCCGCGCTCAGGTGCTGGTCGGGATCGACTCGGGCGCTAACGTCAACTTCGACCGCTTGCGCCACGTGGCTGAGCGCGCTGAGTTGGGCGAAAAGCGCGAAGCGATCATCGCGGTGACCATTCCCGAGCAGCCAGGCAGTTTTAAGGCGTTCTGCGAAGCAATCGGCAAGCGGCAAATCACCGAATTCAACTACCGCTATTACGAAGACCGCGAAGCCCATATCTTCGTCGGCGTGCAGACCCATCCGGAAAACGACCCACGCGCGGCGCTGGTACAGGGCCTGTGTGAGCAGGGCTTTCCGGTGTTGGACCTGACCGATAACGAGTTGGCCAAGCTGCATATCCGTCATATGGTCGGCGGTCACGCTGCGGCGGTGCCGGACGAGGTGGTCCTGCGTTTCGAATTTCCCGAGCGCCCGGGCGCACTGTTCAATTTCCTGCAGAAGCTCGGCGGGCGCTGGAACATCTCGATGTTCCACTACCGCAATCACGGCGCTGCCGATGGGCGCGTAGTGGCAGGCCTGCAGGTGCCCAGTGTCGAACGGTATCTGTTGCCCGCCGCGCTGGATGCCATTGGCTATCGCTATTGGGATGAGAGCGACAACCCGGCGTACAAACTCTTTTTAGGTTAATCGGCGGGAGCTGAATCGATGGAACATTACCAACTGCTGAAAATTGTCCACAGTGCGCCCGGTGTGCTGTTGTTGCTCGGCGTGCTGGCGCATGTCTTTATGCTGTGGAAAGCGGCGAAGGGCGGTGACGCGCTGGTGCTTCAGCGCAAACTCAAGCGCACCCGGCTGATCAGCCTGCCGGTATTCGGCCTGCTGGCTCTGAGCTTGCCGGTCAGCGGCTGGTGGATGGTCAACCTGGCGGGCTTCTCGTTAGGGCAAACCTGGTTATTGGCTAGCAGCGTGCTGTTTGGCCTGCTGGTGCTGGCTGGTTTGCTGCTCAACGGTCGTCTGGCCGCCTGGCAGGCCCTGGGCGATAGTCCTGCACCAGCCAAGCTGCTGCGTTTCTGTGCGTTGTACGCCGGGCTGATCGTGCTGCTGCTGTTGCTGATTATGGGGTTGATGGGGGCTAAGCCGGCCTGAGTGCGCTGCTGTGCTTTAGCGAAATGACGACGGGTAAGGCATCCGGGCGTAAAGCATTAACAAGCGTGGCCGTTAAGATGGCTCAGACATGTTGTTTCGGCGTTTTTGCTAGAAGCAACACCTGCCATCACATGGCTGTGCGCAGGGTTTCTAGCAGGTAGTTTTTCTGCAGGCTCTGGTTTAAAGCGTAGGCGTGCCAGGGCACCTCGCTGGAGGTGGGGCTAGTTAAGTAGCGACCGAAACCACTTATTTCCCCCCAGAAACGAAAAAGGCTCACCTTGCGGTGAGCCTAAGTCGTTGTTTCATATGGTGCCGGCACCAGGAGCTAAACCCATGGCCTAAAAGCCCCTTAAAATATGTATGCTATATTTTATAGAGATAAGAAAGGTACTCAAAAGGGTACTTGCTTTTTAAGCCTCTAACCATGGCTTATGATTACATCGCACTTGACTGCCTAACTCCTCGCTAGCGCCGTTCTGCGTAACTAGATGGTTATTACTCTTGCACAAAGGCGTCATCTTCCTCCAAATCCTTGATGTCACCCGCTTCTTCATCGGCGGTACCGAGGAAGAAATGGTGATCCGGCTCTGCCTTCAAGTAAGCGCGAAGATCTTCGCGTGCTTTAGCAAGGTTTTGATAGTAATTACGAAAAGACCGTGACACTTCCAGTGCATGCTCTGCGTCGCTCGGGATCGGAATGCGGATGTTCAGGTAGCGATCCCCGACGTCTTCACGATTTGTTTGCATGAAGATAACTCGCCGCCACTGATACCGCACGACGCTTAGCGTGAGCGCCCACATCAGGTAGAACTGGTCAAAATTGGCCCTCTTGCCTGGGCGTAGGACTATGACCTCTTTTGTTGTAACCACCTGCTCCTGACCAGGCATCAGCATGCAGAAGTCGCCTATATTCTTCGATGTCCTTTCTGGGCAGACGAGGTCCCAAGCGTTGAGGCCTGAAGATTTTCCTCGCCAGAACTTCTCAGCAATAGCGAGTGGAACGCGGTTTGTTGGGTTGATGTTAATCAGTCCTGCGCGTAGGTCGCTAACCTTGATGTATGGCACCGTTCCAACTCGCACACTTTGTGTGGGAGAACCATGGCCATTGCGGATCGTGAGCAGGTCGGATTCGACCATTTCTCCAATCGTCATAGAAGTAAAGCTTTCGAACTTTTCGGACCGCATGGCATCGTCGAATGCTTCGTCGAAGCGCCTATCATAGAAGGCCGGAACTGCACACCGCATCGATACTTCGCTAGCCTCAACATAGCGCAGTGTCGCTGTAAATTTGCCTGCTCGAAGGGCCTCCATGTCGGTCTTAAGCTGGTCGTCAACCGCGTCGATAAGCTCTCCAGTGTCTGGATCGCTGACCTGTACGCGCTGACCAGTCTCCCGATTCACGAGCGGCAGTAGCCGGCCGCCCTTTGTAAGGCCGCATGTTGGGGCTGTCGAAACCATAATTTGGTTGTCGCGAAACCATGATGGTTTGTGAGTCATGCGATGCCCTCTTCAGTTGCTGCCGGCTTGGGCTCACCGACTTTTTCGAAAATATAGAAATTAGTTTTGGCGCGACAGAACTCCTCAAAAGCCTCCATCGCGATGTTCACCATGCCTCGCAACTCAAGCCGACCCTCTAACCAGTCAGGGAGCCAGCGGTAGCTGAACGAAAAAAAGTATGTCTCCGGAAGGATGATGCCGACCCTACCTCCTACCTGTAGCAGCCGGTAGGCGTGCTCCAAGAAAATGAGCCCAATCTCGAGATCTACATACTCCGCCTTCTTCCCTATAGCTGCCGCTTTGGAAATGGTGTACTTCCCTGCGCGGGCGTCGGCTGCCGAAACTTTTAGGTTTTCACCAAAAGGGGGATTGGTTACGACCACAGTAAACTTGCGAGCCACACCGTCGAGTGTGTGCGTACTTCCAAGCTCCGTGAGTAGTCGGGGGAAGCTCGATGCCCAGTTATGAATGCGAACCGAGTCGCCCTGCAGAACATGTGTCGAGCCGTCGCGGAAGGCAATCATGAGGGCTTTGGTTAGCTTCACCCCGATGCTATCTGCGTCAACGCCATAGAGGTTGTCGTTGGAGTACTTGACAATGTGGTATGCCTGAGCCTCATCGGGAAACTCGTTCTCTTTGACCTGTCGTAAGGCTTCATGAAGGAAGCCTCCTGTGCCGCAGGCCGGGTCAATGACCGTGTCTTCTGAGGTGATCTCGAGCGCCATGACACATGGACGGATCACGCGTTGTGGAGTCAGGAACTGCCCTTCACCGGATTTCAGAGCACTTGCGCGGAAGACTTGGAAGGCTTTTGAAAGGACGTCCATATCGTCGCCCAAGATACGAAACGGTGACAGTTCGGCAACTACGCGGTAGAGCGTCGCGTTCGTGAGCTGAATCTCGTCACGATCGTCTTGACTGAAAACGCGGTTTTGCTGCCTGGCGAAGTAGTCTTTGAATTGCTTACGGATAGCCTCAGCTGTCTTCTCGATGCGGGTGTGTTCGTCACCATAGACGCGAAAACGCACCGGCTCATTCGAGTGTTTTGGTAGCGAGTAGTAGGCGTCGTTGTCCAATTTCACAAGCATGACATGCAGCAGTTCACGCAGCTGATCCTCACGACGTGTAGCCCGCGAGTCTTGTACAACAACGGTTGCGACTAGACGCTTTAGTGCTGAGCTGAGCTCTACCTCGGTCGGGAGGCGGAGTGTG
>JAWWDH010000098.1:0-9959 GCA_033720015.1 Pseudomonas sp. | reverse complement strand
GGGCCAATTTTGCCGTGCTGGAGGAAGTCACCACAGGCGAAGGCAAAGCCATACCTTCAAGCAAGATTCAGGTCATCCAGAATCTAGAGGGTGGCATCGTCAGCGAGATATTTGTTCGTGAAGGTCAGATCGTCGAACAAGGTGCCGTGTTGCTGCGCCTGGATGACACACGCTACCTCTCCAATCGCGGGGAAGCTGAAGCTGATCGTCTGGCACTGGTGGCGCGAGTCGAACGCTTGACCGCTGAAGCTGAAGGCCGCCCGATAAGCATGCCGGAAGAAATCTTACGCCTTGCCCCACAATTGGCTGAAGACGAACTAGCGGTTTATCAGTCTCGACAAAACCGCCTACAAAGTGAGCAACGCACATTGGGCGAGCAACTGCGGCAAAAAACCCAAGAGCTTGCCGAGTTCCGCGCAAAATCTCAGCAATATCGCTCCAGCACAGGCTTGCTGCAGCAGGAGCTAAATATGTCGCAGCCCCTGGTTGCAGCCGGTGCAATTTCCCAAGTGGAAATCCTGCGCTTACGCCGCAGCTTGGTAGAAGTGCGCGGTTCTCTGAATGCCACCAACTTGGCTATACCCAGAGCCGAATCGGCGATGGATGAAATCAAAAGCAAGATTGAAGAGTCGGAACTCAGCTTTCGCTCTGACGCCTTCAAGGAGCTCAATGAAATTCGTACAGAGCTGCAGAAAATCACCGCCAGTAGCGTGGCGATTGATGATCGTGTCAGCCGTACGACCGTAGTTTCACCTGTACGCGGGATCATCAATCAGCTCAAGGTCAATACCATTGGCGGCGTGGTGCAGCCTGGCAGCGACATGCTGGAAATCGTTCCCTTGGATGACAGCTTACTGATCGAGGCCAAGGTACGGCCGCAGGATGTCGCCTTTCTCCACCCGGGGCAGAAGGCCATGGTCAAATTCACCGCCTACGACTACACCATCTATGGCGGGCTCAAGGCTAACCTCGAGCTGATCAGCGCCGACACCATTACTGATGAGGAAGGCAACAGCTTCTACCTAATTCAAGTGCGCACCGACAAGAGTCATTTAGGCAGCGACAAACACCCGCTGCTGATCATCCCCGGCATGGTCGCCAGCGTGGACATTATTACCGGCGAGAAAAGCGTTCTCGACTACCTGCTCAAGCCAGTACTCAAGGCACGCTCAGAAGCCATGCGCGAACGCTAAAACGCACTGTAGCAGTGCCAGCATCTCGCTCACGATGACGCATCCGGCTTGCCATGGTTACGTTGGTAGGTCTGCTCCCCCATCGCCTGAATTTGTCCGTCAATCAAAACTTCAAAGGGCTTGAGCAGCGCATCGAAACAGGCAGGTGCCTCGACTGTATTCAGCGCGGTAACAATCGCCTCAATGGTTGATAAAGCGCCGGGCATTGGCGCCTTGCGCAGGCGATAGCGCGACTGCAGCCCGTCTGGCAGCACGACCCTGGGCAAGGTCGCCAATAGTGGGTTCAGGTGCAAGAGCTTGCGCGCCTTGCGCCAGGTGCCGTCAGGCACCACCAACAACAGCGGCAAATCAGTGAGAGCCTCGGCATACGGTATCAAAGGTTGCGCTTGATCACCGGGGAACAGCAGACATGCGCGATAACCAGGCTGTTGTAACACTGTTGAAAGCGACTCGAACACTTCACCAACCAGCAACTCAGCATTACTCAAGCCAAGCGCAGCCAAACGAGCCGTATTCAGCGCATGCTTGACCTCGCTCGGATGCTGCAGAATCAACACCCGCGTGCGGCTCGGCAAGCTCGGGATAAGCGCACACAAACAGCGCTCGGTTGGACGGGTACAACGTGGGCATTGCGCGCGCGACATGGTTTTCTCCTCAGCCGCGCAGTTTGCCATACCCCATAGAAAGTCGGCCCGCCTCACATACCTGAGTGGGCCGATAACCATGCAGCCGAAGCCTCACTCAACGGTTGAGCGCTCCGCCTGTCTGTGCAGATAGTCCGCCATGCCCTCCAGCTCTAGGCCAATCGTCAGACCCTGCATTGCGCAGGGCCAGTCCGAACAACAGTAGGGTTACAGGGCGACAGCAAGTGCGCCAAAAGCACAGGCTTAGGCTAGCTGCGTCACAGGCGCAGCCAGTTCTGACGATTTATGAACGACGGCGGCGGCGGTCTACAGGAGCTGCCGGCGCATTGCTGCGTACGGGAATAGGTTGCAGGGTTGGCCGCTCACGCAGGCCAAGGGCAGCCAATAGGTCAAGCAAGGCGTTCTGCAATTTAGCGTTCATAAAAAGCCTCCAACCAAGAACATCGATAAGTGCTTGGACACTTCTACTTAGCCTAGTTCAGGCTGATTGAAAATGCCGCCTGCTTAGTCAGCCGCGATTAAAACAGTGCACGCAACCCCACATACAACGTCCGCCCCGGGCCTGGTTCAAAATAACGCGCGCTGCCATCGTTGATACGTAGGTTGTCGAAATACTCGCGCCCCAGCAGGTTATCGATGCCCAGGTAAGGCTCCAAGCTTTGTTCGCCGATGCTCAAGTGCTTACCGAGGCGCAGGTTGAGCAAGACGTACCCCGGAGCTGACTGGGTATTGGCATCGTTAGCATATACCCGCGCCTGGGCCGTGACGCCCAAACGGACATATGCACCTTGTCGCTCATAGGCTATTTCGCTGAAAAAGCTTTGCCGTGGAATACCTGGGAGGTGCTTACCTGAAAAGTCGCCCGCGGCCGTTTGATACTCCGCAAAAAGGTAGCGGTTGAAGGCGTAAGCCATGGACCAGCGCCAAGCCTCGGCCAGCTGCCAGTCGACGCTCAACTCCACGCCATCACGGCGCGACAGCCCAGCATTGCGGTAGAAGTTACGCCCGGGCTGAGTCGGCAAGCTAAATGCGAGCAACTCATCCTCCAGATCAATCCGATACAGTGCCAGGGCGTAGCGCAGCGAGGGCCACTCGCCTTTGATCCCCAGCTCACGGCTGAGCGCCTGAGCAGGCTGCAACGCGGCATTGAACCCAGCGCCTTGCGGGTTTTCCAGCTCATTGACTGTCGGCGTTTCGAATGAGCTGGCCAGGCGTGCATACAGCGACTGCTGCGGAGTAAAGCGATAACTCAGACCGGCGCTGTAGTTCCAGTCTGCCAGGCTGCGCGAGCCTGAATCATCGCGACTGTCGGCCAGGTAACCGTCATCCACCACCAAGCGCACGTGGTCATAACGCACGCCGAGCGTGGCCTGCCACGAGTCACTCAGGTCGAGTTGATCCTCAATAAACAGCCCCTGGCTAAGCGCCGACTCGTCTTGCTGCTGACGCAAGGGCCCGCGTTCGCCGAGCAGATTGTCATAACGCCGACGATCATCTCGCTGCGCCTCAAGATCGAAGCCGGCAGTGATTTTATGCGGCAGACCCGCGAGTTCGCGATGATGACTGTACTGCCCACCCACTCCACTGAAATAACGCTCGAACGTGGTCTGCCCGCTCGTGGCAAAGCCCAGTCGATTACCGAACTCACGGTGGCCCAGGTAACTGCGCAGTTGATACTGGTCGGCACCCGCCGCGTAGCCATCCCACACTAAACCCAGACGTTGCTGACGAATAAACTCATCGGCAGCAAAGCGCAGGTTATTCGCCGCTGGTTGTCGACGGTTCGTTTCGACCTGCGCCGCCGTCAAACCGCCGGGGTCTTCAGCACGGTTGTCGATGGCATTGAAATTCAGTCGTAAGCGCCCTGTCGGCGCATACCAGCGCAGCTTGCCAGTCAGGCTGTTGGTGTGTGCGCGACTGTGCTCGCGGTAACCATCCAGTCGGGTACTGTTGACTGCCAACAGCGCGCCCAGGTCGCCTTGACTGCCACCGATTTCAGCGCGTGTACGTTGGTAGCCGAGGCCTGCTGTGCTCACATCCAGCTGCATCGAAGGCAGGGCCGGCGGCTCGCGGGTTTCAATGGCCAGCACGCCGCCAGCGGCATTGCCATATAGCACTGAGGCCGGCCCACGCAAAACCTCCAGGCGCTCAACCAAGCCAAGGTCGAGGCCGTCGAGTTCGGTCTGCCCATCCGGCATGGTCAAGGGCACACCATCGACCAGCACCCGAACACCGCGCACGCCAAAATTACCGCGCGCGCCGAACCCGCGAATAGCCGGGCGCAGGCCTTGTGCGAGGTTGTATCGATTAAGGCTGAACACGCCTGGCACACGGGCCAGCAGCGAGTCCAAGGCTAGACGCTGCTCACCTGGCGTATCAACGCCATCTACCACGGTGACGGCGGCCGGCATGCTCAACCAGCGTGTACTGGTGCGTGGCGCCGTAATCAACAGGGGTACCATCTCGCCAGCCGCTGCTGTGGTGTCGGCGGCCTGTACCACGGCAGTGTCGACAAGCAGACACGCAGCGACCTCAATGCCGCTTAGGGATGAGCGCACGCCGCTCAATACTCTCTGTCGGCTTGGTCTTTACGCCGATACGGGAAGACATCAATCACCTTGCCCGCGCGAATTGCCTCCTGCAGGCTTTTCCAGTAATCAGCGTCATACAGCTCCCCATGCAGTTCATTAAACAGCTTGCGCTGCTGCATATTGGCAAACAGAAACGGCGGAAACTCCTCGGGGAACACATCCATCGGTGCGATTGAATACCAAGGCTCGGAGGACATTTCATCTTCCGGGTAACGTGCTGGGGGGATACGCCGGAAGTTGGCTTCGGTCAGGAAACAGATTTCGTCATAGTCGTAGAACACCACGCGGCCATGACGGGTCACGCCAAAGTTCTTCAGCAGCATGTCGCCCGGGAAGATATTCGCTGCCGCCAACTGTTTGATGGCCAGGCCGTAGTCATCCAACGCTTCGCGTACCTGAGCCTCACTGCCACTTTCCACATACAAATTCAGCGGCGTCATGCGCCGCTCGGTCCAGCAGTGGCGAACCAGTACGGTGTCGCCATTAACCTCGACGGTCGACGGTGCGACCTCCAACAACTCAGCCAGGCACTCCGGATCAAACTTGCTCAACGGAAAGCGGAAGTCGGCAAATTCCTGGGTATCGGCCATGCGCCCGACTCGGTCGACCGTTTTCACCAGGCGGTATTTCTCGATCACCGTGTTGCGGTCGACGTTTTTCGACGGCGAGAAACGGTCCTTGATGATCTTGAAGACGGTGTTGAAACCCGGCAGGGTAAACACGCTCATGACCATGCCACGGACGCCGGGGGCCATGACAAACTTGTCATCCGTAGTCGCCAGGTGGTTGATCAGGGAACGGTAGAACTCCGACTTACCGTGTTTGTAGAAGCCGATCGAGGTGTACAGCTCGGCAATGTGCTTGCCCGGCAATATACGTTTGAGGAAGCCGACGAACTCCGCCGGGTAACCGACCCGTACCATGAAGTAGGAGCGGGTAAAGGAGAAGATGATCGACACTTCGGCCTCGTCGGTGATCAGCGCATCGGCCTGGATGCCCTGCCCTTCGCGGTGCAACAGCGGAATCACCAGCGGCCACTGCTCATCACAGGTGTAGATACGCCCCACCAGGTACGCACCCTTGTTTCGATACAGGCGTGAAGCAAACAACTCAATGCGCAGATCAGGGTCCTTGCACACCCAGTCCGGCAGGCTTTGCCGCAATTGTTTGAGCAACCGGCTTAGGTCGCGCTCCAGGTCTTCGTAGCCAACCTCAAAACTGAAATCTTTGAAGATCTGCCGCAGAGCCTGCTCGACATCGCCCTTGGGTTCGTACAGGCGGGTTTGCGGGGTACGCGCATTCACCCGCAGTGCCGGGCGGGTGGTGTGGATAAACATGCAGCCGTCATTGATCTGGTCATGGCTGAACAACCCGCAGAAAATCGAGTTGAACCACGTTTCCGCTAACTCATCGTCATCGCGCAGGTTAATCAATGCGATATAGGCCGACTTGACCAGTGGCCACTGCTCCACCTCTAGTAATACCTCTGCCGCATAAGCCTCGCGCAACTGCCGGCTAACAGCGCTTACGCACTTTTCATACAGGGCAATACGTGCCGCCGATGCGTCCTGGATTTCCTGCCACAGAGCCTGTTCAAATCGCACGCGCGCGCCGTTGGTGATCTGGCGGAACTGTTCACGGTAATCGTCAAAGCCTTCGAGGATAAGCGCAGCTATCGCGCCGGCCGGCCATTGCTGTGGCATAAACGAACCCCTACAGGTGAATGCGAACATTCCCTTGAGCTTATCCAGTGACTGCACCAAGTAAAAGCCGGCATTGCCTGGATACGCGTTTATCGACCACGAAATATTGCCAATCAGCCGCTTTGGAAGCGCATTTCGAATTGCCTTGGCGCACCAGCCCGGCAACACTGCTCGGCCTTTTTAACTGCCGTGGAGCCCGTTGTGCGCCTTGTCGACCTGATGCGTTTACTGTTGCTTGCTGCTATCTGGGGCGCTAGCTTTCTGTTTATGCGCATCGTTGCGCCTGTGCTCGGCAGCATGCCGACTGCTTTTTTCCGCGCCAGCCTCGGCATGCTTGGTCTGCTGGCGATTCTGCTGCTGATGCGGGTGCGCTGGGACTTCAACGGCAAGCTCAAGCACTGCCTGATTTTGGGAGTAATTAACGCAGGTCTGCCTTCTGCCATGTACTGCATGGCAGCACTGGTATTGCCCGCCGGTTATTCGGCCATCTTCAACGCCACCACCCCGATGATGGGCGTGTTGATCGGCATGCTGTTCTTTGCTGAAGCCATAACTATGAGCAAGGCCGCTGGGGTGGCTGTCGGCCTATTTGGCGTCGCCGTGCTGACCCGCACTGGCCCAGTCGAGTTTGACCTGACCTTGCTGCTCGGCGCCGCCGCCTGCCTGATTGCGACGGCCTGCTATGGCTTTGCCGGCTTTCTTACGCGGCGCTGGATCGGCATGCAGGGTGGCCTGGATAACCGCCTGACTGCCTTTGCCAGCCTGTGTGGTGCAAGTTTATTTCTGTTGCCGCTGTTCGGCGGCTCGCTGGTTATACAACCGCCTGCTAGCTGGGGAGGGCTCGACGTCTGGCTGTCTCTCGCCGGGCTGGGCTTTATCTGCACCGCCATCGCCTACGTGTTGTACTTCCGCCTACTAAGTGATGTTGGCCCGATCAAGGCCAGCACCACAACTTTTCTGATCCCGCCCTTCGGCGTGCTGTGGGGCGCACTGTTATTGGATGAGCCGCTGTCCTGGGCCTATCTGTACGGCGGTGTGTTGATTGCGATCGCCCTGTGGCTAGTGGTACGCCCCACCACAAGCGCTCAACCTGATCGCAGCTGAAAACAAAACACCCTGCGCGAATCAAGTCCACGCAGGGTGTTGGGATGACTCTCTGAAGAACCCGCGAATACGGGTTTTCAATCACCTATTGATTACAGGCTCAGCTGGCGATTGGACGCTTTGAGGAACTCGCCCTTGAGCTCTGCAAACGTGTGCACAGCCGGAAACTGTGGGAACTCACGGATCACATTGTCCGGGGCATGGAACAAAATGCCGGCATGAGCCTCACTAAGCATGGTGGTGTCGTTGTACGAGTCACCCGCCGCAATGACCCGGTAATACAGGCTCTTGAAGGCAAGTACCGACTGACGCTTAGGGTCCTTCTGTCGCAGTTGGTAATCCACCACGCGATCGGTTTCATCCGTGATCAGCTTGTGGCACAACAGCGTCGGGAAACCCAGCTGACGCATCAACGGCTGGGAGAACTCATAGAAAGTGTCCGAAAGAATCACCACCTGAAAGCGCTCTCGCAGCCAATTAACAAACTCCACTGCGCCGTCTAAAGGTTTGAGTGTGGCAATCACTTCCTGGATGTCGGACAGCTTCAAGCCGTGCTCATCCAGAATGCGCAGACGCTGTTTCATCAGCACGTCATAGTCCGGAATATCCCGGGTAGTCGCCTTCAGCGATTCGATGCCAGTTTTTTCCGCGAAAGCGATCCAGATTTCCGGGACCAGCACGCCTTCCAGGTCGAGACACGCGATTTCCACAGGACACTCCTAGCTTGGATTTATTTGAGAGGCGGCACTCTAGCGGCTCCCCCAGCGCTCTGCAACGCAGAGCCTTATACCCAAATAACAGGTCTACTGAGGTACTTCGTTATTTAGTCGCATAACTTGCTTTTGCTACCATCACAGCACAAGACGCTCGACGTCACCCTAACTAGGAATTAAGCCCGATGAGCCTTCCCTTCGACGTAGCCGAACTGGCGACGAGCTACGCCAACAAGTCGCCACAAGAGATTCTCAAACTCGCCTTCGAACACTTCGGTGATGAACTGTGGTTGTCCTTCAGCGGCGCGGAAGACGTGGTGCTGGTCGACATGGCCTGGAAACTCAACAAAAACGTCAAAGTATTCAGCCTCGACACCGGCCGCCTGCATCCAGAAACCTATCGCTTTATCGACCAGGTGCGTGAGCACTATGGCATCAGCATCGACGTACTTTCTCCCGAGGCCACGGCACTGGAGTCCCTCGTTAAGGAAAAGGGCCTTTTCAGCTTCTACAAGAACGGTCATGGTGAGTGCTGTGGCATCCGTAAAACCGCCCCACTACGCCGCAAACTCGCCACGGTAAAAGCCTGGGCCACCGGCCAGCGACGCGATCAAAGCCCTGGCACACGCAGCCAGGTTGCAGCGGTCGAACTCGATACCGCCTTTTCCACAGCGGACAACAGCCTGTACAAGTTCAACCCGCTGGCACAGATGAGCAGTGAAGATATCTGGGCCTATATCCGCATGCTGGAGCTGCCTTATAACAGCCTGCATGAGCGCGGCTTTATCAGCATCGGCTGCGAGCCCTGCACTCGCCCTGTGCTGCCGAATCAGCATGAACGCGAAGGTCGCTGGTGGTGGGAGGAAGCCACACAGAAAGAATGCGGTTTGCATGCCGGCAACCTGATTGCCAAGAGCTGATGGCAAGAGCAAATATAAAAAAGGCCAGTCATTGACTGGCCTTTTCCGTTAAACGAATCACTCAGCTTTTATCTGCCTGCCTCTGTCGGCGCACCATATAACGCTCGACATAGGAACACGACGGAATCACGGTGTAGCCCAAGCGCTCTGCATACTGCAGTGCATGCTCGGTCAAAGCCGCAGCGATCCCTCGTCCACGCAACGAGTTGGGCACAAAGGTACGGTAGATATCCAGCGTTTGCTTGCCAAGATCCATATAAGCCAGATAGGCCCGATCACCATCCACTGTGGTCTCGAATTGATGACCTGCTAGGTCATGGTGAATGGACAACGCCTCGCTCATCGCAACTCCTCTGTTCACTCGCTCAACCCGCACGTTGCTTCTATAGCAACGGGGACAACTTCCTTACCTATTAAGTTGTAGGCTACTGCCGCGAGCTTATCAGGCCACAACCTGCGAGGCCACGTGAATCAATGGCTTAGATCACACAAAGCAGCATTTGCCTATGTGTAAAACCGCGGCGATGCATCTACCGGCAATGTAACTTGCCACACAGCCCCTCAGCAGCTCATACACCTGAAAATTCCGAGATTACGTTGCGAACTTTTCAACGACTACCGTACTAAACCTCAATTAATACTGTGCACAGAACGGCCAGCCACTCTAAAACTGCTTATTTTTTAAGCAACTGATGCCGCAAAATGCTCCACTCTGCAGTAATCAGAAAAAAAGCTTTGCGCCTTGCCTTGCCTCCGTTTACTTACTACAAGTTATAGGTACTATGTACGCCGGCTAATTTCCTACTATCTGGAAATTGCTTTTATGGAAAACCTCCACCTCAAGGGGAACACGATGAACAACGTTCTGAAATTCTCTGCTCTGGCATTGGCCGCAGTTCTGGCTACCGGTTGCAGCAGCATGTCCAAAGAAACTGAAGCTCGTCTGACTGCAACTGAAGATGCAGCTGCTCGCGCCCAAGCCCGTGCCGACGAAGCCTACCGTAAGGCTGATGACGCTATGGCTGCTGCTCAGAAGGCTCAGCAAACTGCTGACGAAGCCAACGAGCGTGCTCTGCGTATGCTGGAAAAAG
>JAWWDH010000097.1:0-9986 GCA_033720015.1 Pseudomonas sp. | reverse complement strand
ATGACGGGCATCGGAGGCTTGATTCGAGGCGTCGGCAGCGTTGCGCGCGATCTCCTGGGCGGCAGCGCCCAGTTCGTTGATCGCCGCGGCCACACTGTTGGTGCGGCTGGCTTGTTCGTCCGAGTTGATCATCGACGAGTTGGATGCACCGACCACCAGTTTGGCCACTTCGTTGACCTGGCTGGTGGCCGACGACACTTCGCGGATCGAACTGTGGATACGCTCGACAAACTGGTTGAATGCGCTGGCTAGGCGCCCGAACTCGTCATTCGATTGGATGTTCAGGCGCTTGGTCAGGTCGCCCTCGCCCTGAGCGATGTCCTCCATGGCTTTGCCCATGACATTCAGCGGTTGCATCAGCACGCTGATCAGCATGCTCAGCAGCAGCATGATCAGCACCACGGCAATGATGGTGGCGATGATCGCTGAGGCGCGGAACTCACTGAGCATCGCATAAGCCTTGTCCTTGTCGACGGACAGGCCAATGTGCCAGTTCACCGAAGGCAGGCCTTTGATCGGGGTAAAGGTCATGATGCGCTGGCTACCATCGAGTTCTGTTTCGCTGAACTCGCTACTGATGCGCGGGGTGTTTTTTGGGTAGACCTCACTGAGGTTCTTCATCACCAATGATTTGTCCGGGTGGACCAGAATCTTGCCGTCTGAGCTGACCAGAAACGCGTAGCCGATACCGTCGAAACTCAGCGAGTTGATGATGTCTGTCAGGGTCTGCAGGCTCAGGTCGCCGCCGACTACGCCAGCGGACTTGGCTGGGGTGGCGATGGTCATGGTCAACGCTCCGGTGGAAGCGTCGAAATAAGGTTCGGTCAGGGTGCTGCCGCCCGCACTCATGGCGTCTTTATACCAAGGCCGTGTGCGCGGGTCATAACCAGCAGGCATTTCATTATCTGGACGCATGGTGAAACTGCCATCGGCGCTACCCAAGTAGGTAAACACGAACGTTGAGGTCAGAGCCTTCTGCTCCAGCAAGCCGGTCAGGGCTTCGCTCGAAGCATCACGGCCAATCGACTGCGCTGCGCTTTCCACCAGCAGGATGCGCCCCGACAGCCAGTTGGAAATATTGCTGGCAGTGACATCGCCCATCTCATGCAGATAGCTCTCCAGATCACTCTGAATGGCATTGCGTTGCAGGTAGTCGTTGTACAGAGTGAACAGCGAGAATGCCGCGATCACCACCAGTGAGGCCGCGAGCAGAATCTTGTGGCTGAACTTCAGGTTGTTGGTCATGGTTTCTTGCGTCCGGTAAGTTCTGGCATCAGTCTTGGGCTGACTGAGCTAATAGCTGGGCCGACTGTGCGGTCATGGTGATTATGTCGGCTTGATTGCAGTAAAGCTTTAACCATGGAGATAACAAGATGACGCAAACCGATCAGTTTGTTGTTGGGGCCGATCTTGATGGGCTGCCGGTGGGGCAGGCATTGCGCCTGGCCAATCGACACGGGCTGATCGCAGGTGCGACGGGTACGGGTAAAACCGTGACCTTGCAGCGCCTCATCGAAACCTTCAGCGATGCCGGCGTGGCGGTGTTCGCCGCCGATGTTAAAGGCGATCTCTGTGGCCTGGGCGCGGCGGGTGCGCCACAAGGTAAGGTGGCTGAGCGGATTGCCAGCATGCCTTGGCTTAACCACCAGCCGATGGCATACCCGGTCACCCTGTGGGATGTGCACGGGCAAAGCGGCCACCCGCTGCGCACCACACTCAGTGAAATGGGGCCTTTGTTGCTGGGCGCGCTGCTGGAACTGACCGCTAGCCAGCAGGCTGCGCTCTATGCCGCATTCAAGGTGGCGGATCGCGAAGGCTTGCTGTTGCTTGACCTGAAAGACCTCAAGGCATTGCTGGCGCACCTGAAAAGCCACCCCGAGGTGCTCGGCGACGACAGCGCGCTGTTTACCAGCGCTTCAGCACAAGCCTTGCTACGCAAACTGGCCGGCCTTGAGCAGCAAGGTGCGGAAGCGTTGTTTGGTGAGCCGGCGCTGCAACTTGAAGATATTTTGCACCCTGATCGCGATGGTCGCGGGCGCATTCACCTGCTCGACGCCAGCCGCCTGGTGCACGAAGCGCCCAAGGTCTACGCGACCTTTCTGCTTTGGCTGTTGGCCGAGTTATTCGAGCAACTGCCGGAGCGCGGCGACGCCGACAAACCGCTGTTGGCGCTGTTCTTCGATGAAGCGCATCTGTTGTTTGCCGATACGCCGAAGGCGTTGCAGGAACGTTTAGAGCAGGTGGTGCGGCTGATTCGTTCGAAAGGGGTGGGGGTGTACTTCGTCACTCAGTCGCCGGGTGATTTGCCGGACGATGTATTGGCACAGCTGGGCCTGCGTATCCAACATGGCTTGCGCGCCTTTACCGCCAAAGAGCAGAAGTCGCTGCGCGCGGTAGCCGATGGCTTTCGGCCTAACCCTGCCATCGACACGCTGGCAGTGTTGACTGAGCTGGGTATTGGCGAGGCGCTGGTCGGTACCATGGAAGCTAAAGGCACGCCCGCCATGGTCCAGCGTGTGGCGGTTGCGCCACCGCAGTCGCGGATTGGGCCGTTGAGTGAGGCTGAGCGCACGGCCTTGATTGCCCAGTCGCCATTACGTGGGCGCTACGATAAACCCATTGATCGCGAGTCGGCCTACGAGCTGTTGACCGCTCGGGCCGAACAGGCCGCCGCCGAGCAAGTCGAGCAACGTAAAGTGCCCCCCGCCGGCAAGAAAGCCGAGGCGGACGGCGGCATTGCTGGCGCAGCCGGTGAGCTGTTCGGTGGGCTGGCCAGCCAAGTAATGAAGGCGACCATGCGCCAGGCGGCCAATCAAATTGGTCGGCAGCTGGTGCGCGGACTGTTGGGGTCGCTAATGGGCGGCAAGCGGCGTTGAGGCTACGACCATCCCGGTGAGGGATGGTCGCGTAGTCAGTTGCCAGGGAGGCGGGCGTCAGCCAGACGCTTCGTCGGCCTTGGTTTGCAGCTCTTTTTCGATTTTTGCCAACTCTTTGTCAAACGCTTGGTCGAGAAGGTTAGCCTTCTTGCGCCATGGCTTGCGCTCGGGGTCCGGTTGAGCGGCGTAGGTAATCACTTCCCCGCCGTATACATCCTTGTAACGCTGCGCCTGGCGCTCGAGTTCGGCGCGCAGTTCGTCTTTCGTCACGTTGTTTCCCATAGTGTTGAACAGAATATTGGCTTGATGCCAGGCGCGTAGCCTGGACAGCTGAGACGGCCAAACAGTTTCAGTTTGCGCATGTATTAAGCAAAGCGTTGCGAATAGTTTCAGAGACTATTGTCAGCGCCGGCGTGCCCTTTAATTGAGGATTAGCTGAACGAGTTGTCAGGTTTGTTAAAGGGTTAATTAGGTTGCGCCTGCTAATTATGGCGAAGCCGGGTCAAATGTCCAGCGTGCTTAATCGGTAGGTTGTAGAGCATAGCGTTGCACAATGGTTGCAAGTTGGCCGCTATTACGCAGTGTGCTCAACCCGCGATTGAAGGCTTGAAATTGCGCAAGGCTGTCTTTTTTGCGGGAAAAACCAATGCCGTATGAAATCGATGTCAACTCTCCGGCATTGAGCATCAATAGCAGCCGCAGGTTATTGGTAACCAGCTTGACCTCGACGTTTGGCGTGTCTTGCAGGTGTTCTTGCAAAATAAATGAGGTGCCTGGCGGGCCATACACTCCGAATGGGCGACCACGTAAATCGTCTGGCTGGGTGTAGCGGAAGTTGCTGGAGCGTCTGGTGTAGAAGTCGTAGTCGGAGGTCATCAGCATGGGTGTAATAAAGAATGCCTGCTGCCGCGCGGGTGATTGAATAACAGTAAAAATTCCATCCACTTCACCCTCCTCGGCTAGCTGCAGCGCGCGCCGCCAAGGTAATACCTCAATAGGGCAGTGCCACTGCAAAATCATGCAGGTGGCTGCAACTATTTCGGGCAGTGCGCCGCTGGCTATAGCGCCGCGGGAATAGCTGAAGGGCGGGAACTCTTCGGTGACAAAGTGCAGTTCTTCAGCTGCAGTACTAGCCGGAATTAAAATGCTCAGTACGGCCAGCGCCTTGCGTATCAACACGACATAATCCTTTAGTGGCGATGAATACTGGCAGGCAAATGCAGCAATGCCAATGCGCGGCTAATAGGCGCGTACAGTGGCTTGTATTATTAGCCCTGTGTTGGCGTGTTTGCCAAGCGGCCCGACTCAGCTTGCGTCCTATGACCGAGCGTGGGGAAGTTATTTTATCGTGGTGGGTCGTTGCCACAGATCAAGCCGGTAAAGGCTGTTAATGGAGGCCATGATGCGTAAGTCGATGCAAGTAGGTGTGCTGGGGTTGTTGCTAATTGGCCTGGTAGGTTGCGATGCCCTCGAGCAGTCGGCGCAGAAACTGGTTGAGAAGGCTGAGCAAGCCGTGCGGGACGTGGCTCAAGAGATGCTTGATGAGGCGGCTAAAGCCTTCAACAAGGAGGTGGACGACGTGCAACGCTCGGTCAATGAATGGCTGGGCAAGCCTGCTGAAGCAGACCCGCCCGACGAACCCCGGCAGCCCGATGGTGAGCCGGCTGTTCCGGCTGATGCGCGAATGATCGAAACCTGACGCCGGCCTCAGGGTGTTTGACTGAGCGCTTTACAGCTGGCGGCGTAGTTCTGTTGGCAGGCGCTGAGGAATAATGCCCTGGCTTGCCGTGCGTCACGTGGCACGCCCTGTTCGCCCCTGAGGTAGAGGTTGCCGAGGATGTGCTGGGCCATCGGGTTACCCCCAGCAGCGGACTGATTCAGGTACTTGAGCATCAGTGGCGGGTTGTTGAGCGCCGGGTTGTCGCGCCCGGTGTACAAAAACGCCAGGCTGACCGCTGCCAGTGCATGGCCCTTGTCGGCGGCCATTTTCCACCAATACTCGGCCTGTTTGAGGTCTTTCGGTTGCCGGACAAAATACAGACTGCCCAGTTGAAACTGGCTGTCGAGGTCGCCGCGGTTGGCCTGGCGCTGCAGGTCGGCGGGTATAGCGCGGGTGTTGGCTTGAGCCGTCTCCACTTTGTCGGGTGCGCTGGGTGGGTTGTCGTAGGGTGAGCTGGCGCAGCCGCCGAGCATCAACAGCAGGCCAAGCCATGCCGCGTGAGGGTAACCAATAGCCATGCGTGCGCCTCTCCTGTTTTGGGTGTCAGATGAGCAGACTCTGCGTGCGCTAGCAAGTTGCCTAGCCCGGGTTTTCAGTCTGTTATTTGGCTGAGTCGAATTCATATCAGTTTGTCGCCTTCAGCGTTTCGTCTGCCAGGCAGAGCTGCGACTCTTAAGCGTAGCGGCCTATCACCAGCCTTCGAGGTATCCATGCAGATCAGTTCCAACTTCGACAGCGGCAATATCGAGGTCATCGACGCCAGTAATCCGCAGCAGGTGCTGCTGGCGATTCGTCCGGACCTTAACAGCGGCCACTTTCAGTGGTTTCATTTTAAGGTTGAAGGTTTGCAGCCAGGGCAGCGTTACGGTTTTAGCCTGAGCAATGCCGGGCAGTCGTCTTACCCGAATGCCTGGACGGATTACCACGCCGTGGCTTCTTACGATCAGCGTAACTGGTTTCGAGTGCCCAGCCGTTTTGCAGATGGTGCGCTGAGCTTTGATGTCGAACCGCAGCAGGCACAGATATGGTTTGCCTATTTTGAACCCTATAGCCGCGCCCGCCATGCACAGCTTATTGACCAGGCGCAGCGCCTGGCCGGTGCCGAGTTGTTTGCCACGGGCAAAAGCCTTGAAGGTCGCGCCATCGAGTTGCTGCGGATCAGCCGTAATCCGCAAGCAGCGCGCAAGATTTGGCTGATCGCCCAGCAGCATCCTGGCGAACATATGGCAGAGTGGTTTATGGAAGGGCTGCTGGAGCGTTTGCAGCAGCGCGATGATGCCGAGTTGAACGTATTACTGAAGCAGGCCGATTTGTACCTGGTACCGAATATGAACCCGGACGGTGCCTTCCGTGGTCACTTGCGCACTAATCTCGCCGGACATGACCTCAACCGAGCCTGGCAGTCAGCCACTGAGGCGGACAGCCCCGAGGTGTATTTCGTCCAGCAGCAGATGCGCGCGATCGGCGTTGATCTGTTTCTGGATATCCACGGCGACGAAGAGATTCCCCACGTATTCACCGCCGGATGTGAAGGTAATCCGGGTTACAGCCCGCGCCTTGCCAGTCTGGAACAGCAATTCCGCCAGCTGCTGATCGATAACGGTGCCGAGTTTCAAACTACCTTCGGGTACGCCCCTGACCAGTTCGGCCAGGCCAATACCACCCTGGCTTGTAATGCCGTGGGGCTAGAGTTCGATTGTTTAGCGTTCACCATCGAAATGCCGTTTAAAGATCACGATGATCGGCCCAACCCGCAAACGGGTTGGAATGGCGAGCGATCCAAACAGCTGGGCAAGGATGTGCTCAGCGTCGCGGCAGCCATGGTCGGGCAGTTGCGTTAACGAGGGTTGTGCGCCGACCAGGTGGCCGGCGCAGCGCGGTGGGCGATTAGCCGCGGTAGTAGCGTTGTGGCACGAACGGGGTCTTGGCGACTTTCATCGCCACGCGCTTGCCGCGCACCACGGCCCACACTTCGGTATCCAGGGCGACATGGCTGCTCTGCACATAACCCATGGCCACCGGGGCGGCTAGGGTGGGGCCGAAACCGCCGCTGCTGACACTGCCAATCACAGTGCCGTCGGCATCGACAATCTCCGCGCCTTCACGCACCGGTACACGCTCTTGTGGCAGCAGGCCGACGCGCTTGCTGGCCACGCCTTCTTGTTGCTGGGCGAAGATGCGCGCCGCCCCCGGGAAACCACCGGCACGCGCACCATCGGCACGGCGCGGCTTGGAGATGGCCCACAGCAGGCTGGCTTCGATTGGCGTGACGCTGCTGCTCATGTCGTGGCCATACAGGCACAGGCCGGCTTCCAGGCGTAGCGAGTCACGCGCGCCTAGGCCGATTGCCTCGACTTCAGTTTCGGCCAGCAGGCTGCGCGCCAGGGTCTCGGCGTGTTCAGCAGGCACGGAAATCTCGTAGCCATCTTCACCGGTGTAGCCGGAGCGGCTGACGTAGCAATCGACGCCCAGTAAACGCACCGGGGCGAATTGCATAAAGGTCATCTGCGCCACTTCCGGGGCCAGGCGTGCCAGCACGTCGACGGCTTTCGGGCCTTGCAGCGCCAACAATGCGCGGGCTTCGAACAGCTCCTCAATCTCGCACTGGCTGCCAATGTGTTGCTGCAGGTGAGCCAGGTCTTGATGCTTGCAGCCGGCGTTGACCACCAGGAACAGGGTGTCGTCGCCCAGATTGGCAACCATCAGGTCGTCGAGGATGCCGCCATTCTCATCGGTGAACATGGCGTAGCGCTGCATGCCCACCGGTAGGTCGATGATGTCCACCGGCACCAGGGTTTCCAGCGCCTTGGCGGCATTGGCGCCGCGCAGCACGATCTGGCCCATGTGCGACACGTCGAACAGGCCAGCCTGCTCGCGGGTGTGCAGGTGTTCTTTCATCACCCCGAGCGGGTACTGCACCGGCATGTCATAGTCGGCAAACGGCACCATGCGCGCGCCCAATTCGAGGTGCAGGGCGTGTAGTGGGGTTTTCGCCAGGGTTTCAGTGGTCATGCGGTTCTCCATGTCGGTAAACGTTATTCGTGTAGGCGCAAGCGTGCTCGCGCCTACAGGGTTGTATGGGGGCGCTGATCAGCACTCGATAATGTTGACGGCCAAACCGCCGCGGGCGGTTTCCTTGTACTTGTTGTTCATGTCGGCCCGGGTCTGACGCATGGTGCGAATGACTTTATCAAGCGAGACGAAATGCTGGCCGTCGCCGCGCAGGGCCATGCGTGCGGCGTTGATCGCCTTCACCGAGCCCATGGCGTTGCGTTCGATACAGGGTACCTGCACCAGCCCGCCGATGGGGTCGCAGGTCAGGCCGAGGTTATGTTCCATACCAATTTCGGCGGCGTTTTCTACCTGGTTGACGCTGCCGCCGAGCACTTCGCACAAGGCGCCAGCGGCCATCGAGCAGGCCACGCCGACTTCACCCTGGCAGCCGACTTCGGCGCCGGAGATCGAGGCGTTTTCCTTGTAAAGAATGCCAATGGCGGCGGCGGTGAGCAGAAAACGCACCACGCCGTCATCGTTGGAGCTGGGGATAAAGCGGCTGTAGTAGTGCAGCACCGCCGGCACGATACCGGCCGCGCCATTGGTCGGTGCGGTCACCACGCGGCCACCACTGGCGTTTTCTTCGTTAACCGCCAGGGCATAGAGGTTGACCCAGTCGAGTACGCTCAAGGCATCACGCAGGCTGGCTTCCGGGTGTTTGCACAGTTGCCGGTGTAAGTCTGCCGCGCGGCGTTTGACCTTGAGCCCGCCAGGCATGATGCCCTCGTTACGGCAACCGGCTTCGACGCAGTCCTGCATTACTTGCCAGATATGCAGCAGGCGCGTGCGGGTTTCCGCTTCCGGTCGCCAGGCCGCCTCGTTAGCCAGCATCACCTGGCTGATCGACAGGTTGTGCTCGGCGCAATGCGCCAGCAGCTGTTTGCCGGTGGTGAAGGGGTATTGCAGTGGCGTGGTGTCTTCGACGATACGGTCAGCGCCGGCGGCTTGTTCATCCACCACGAAGCCACCGCCCACCGAGTAATACTCACGTGAACGAATCTGCAGGCCTGCGGCGTCGAAGGCGCGAAAGATCATGCCGTTGGGATGAAAGGGCAGCGGCTTGCGAATCATCGCCAGGTGCTGTTTTTCGACAAAGCGGATGATTTTTTCGCCGAGTAAGTTGAGCTCATTGCTGGCGCGAATCGCTGCCAGGCGGGCGTCGACGTTGTTGGTGTCGACCGTGTCGGGCTGCTCGCCCTCCAGGCCAAGTAGCACCGCTTTATCGCTGCCATGGCCTTTGCCGGTGGCGCCGAGGGAGCCGTATAGCTCGACCTTGATGCTCTCGGTGTTGCTCAGTAAATCATCGCGGCGCAGGCCTTCGGCAAAGCGCAAGGCGGCGAGCATCGGGCCCACGGTGTGTGAGCTGGAGGGGCCGATGCCAATTTTGAAGAGGTCAAAAACGCTGAGTGACATGCTTGCTCCGAGTGCGTGTTTTGCTGCCGCCCTTGTGAGGCGGCTTTGATGCGGCGCGCTGGATAATCGCGCCGATAGTGGCAAAAACTGCGTACCACCCTAGTCAGCGTAGACCGGGAAGGTGGCACACAGCTCGGCGACCTGACCACGGACGCGCTCGATCAGCGCGGGGTTGTCCAGCTCGTCGAGAATGTCGCAGATCCAGCCTGCCAGCGCGCGGCACTCGGTTTTCTTGAAGCCGCGCGTGGTCACGGCCGGAGTGCCGATGCGGATGCCGGAGGTGACGAAAGGCGACTGTGGGTCGTTCGGCACGGCGTTCTTGTTCACGGTGATATGTGCCGCGCCCAGCGCCGCATCGGCGGCTTTGCCGGTCAGGCCCTGCTTTACCAGGCTGATCAGCATCAGGTGGTTATCGGTACCGCCGGAAACCACGTCATAGCCGCGGCCAACGAACACCTCGGCCATGGCCTGGGCGTTGTCGATGACCTGCTGCTGATAGGCCTTGAAGCTGGGCTCCAGCGCTTCCTTGAAACACACTGCCTTGGCCGCGATCACGTGCATCAGCGGGCCGCCCTGGCTGCCGGGGAATACTGCGGAGTTGAGTTTCTTCTCGATGTCCGCATTGGCGCGCGCCAGGATCAAGCCGCCGCGCGGGCCGCGCAGGGTTTTGTGGGTGGTGGTGGTGACCACATCGGCAAACGGCAGCGGGTTGGGGTACAGACCAGCGGCGACCAAGCCGGCGACGTGGGCCATGTCGACAAACAGCAGGGCCCCGACCTTGTCGGCGATTGCGCGGAAACGGGCGAAATCCAGGGTGCGTGAATAGGCGGAGAACCCGGCGACGATCATCTTCGGCTTATGTTCGAGGGCCAGGCGCTCGACTTCGGCGTAATCGATCAGGCCTTGCTCGTCGATGCCGTACT
>JAWWDH010000096.1:0-10033 GCA_033720015.1 Pseudomonas sp. | reverse complement strand
GAAGCCGGTAGCGCCGAGCGTTGGAATCGACAGCCCACCGGTGGCGATCACCAAGGACTCGCAGCGCACCGCGCCGGCGCTGGTTTGTAACTGATAGCCGCTGTCCAGTTTGGCGATCTCGTGGACCGAGGTGTCCAGGCGAAGCTCGACGCCGGCGTCATCGCACTCGCTGAGCAGCAGGCCGAGAATGTCGCTGGACTTGTTGTCGCAGAACAGCTGACCGAGTTTCTTCTCGTGGTACGGCACACAGTGTTTGGCCACCAGGCCGATAAAGTCCCACTGGGTGTAACGCGCCAGGGCGGATTTGCAGAAGTGCGGGTTTTCCGAGAGAAAGTTGCTGGGTTCGCTGTACATATTGGTGAAGTTACAGCGCCCACCACCGGACATCAGGATCTTCTTGCCGGCTTTGTTGGCGTGATCCAGCAGCAGCACCTGGCGGCCGCGCGCGGCAGCCGTCAGCGCGCACATAAGCCCGGCGGCACCGGCTCCGATAATCACGACCTGGGGTGTAAGCACGACTATTTCCTCAACATGCGGCGCGCGCCAAGGCTGGCGCAAAACAGCGCGCATCTTAACTGATGGCTGTGCGGCTGGCAGCGTTTCGGCCGATGCTAACCACCAGCAGTTACACCTACAGCGCAGGTTGTAGGTGTCATACAGACGCAAGTCAGCGTGGTGCCGCACGCTGCCTCGCCAAGACAGCTTGCTGGTGTGGCGTAAGACAGCGAAAACCCTCAGGAGAAACCTGTCAGCGCGGCCGCGTCGCCGCCCCGAGGTCGGTTTTACACCGGTGATTACAGGGCGCGTACGCGCAGCGAGCGACCCTTGATCTTGCCTTCACTGAGGCACTTGAGCGCCCGCACGGCCAGGCTGCGCTCAACGGCGACATAAGCCTGGAAGTCGAAGATAGCGATCTTGCCGACCTGCGCGCCAGGGATGCCAGTCTCGCCAGTGAGGGCGCCGAGAATGTCGCCGGGGCGCAATTTGTCTTTGCGTCCCGCGCCGATGCACAGCGTGGTCATGGGCGGCTGCAGCGGTGCGCCGCCCTGGTGCTTCAGGCTGCTCAGTGGGTGCCAGTTGAGCGGCGCCCGTTGCAGGGTTTCGATGGCCTGGGCACGGTGGCCTTCGGCCGGGGCTACCAGGCTCATGGCCAGGCCTTTCTCGCCGGCACGACCGGTACGACCGACGCGATGAATGTGGATTTCCGAATCGCGTGCCAGTTCGACGTTGATCACCATGTCCAGGGCGTCGATATCCAGGCCGCGCGCGGCGACATCGGTGGCCACCAGTACGGAGAGGCTGCGGTTGGCAAACATCGCCAGCACCTGGTCGCGGTCACGCTGTTCCAAATCACCGTTCAGCGCGGCGGCCGAGATGCCTTTGGCGGTCAGGTGGTCGACCACCTCCTGGCACTGCTGCTTGGTAAAGCAGAAGGCCACGCAGGACTGCGGACGGTAGCAGTTGAGCAGCTTGACCACGGCCTCCATGCGTTCTTCCGGAGCGATCTCGTAGAAGCGTTGCTCGATCTGCGTGTCGTCGTGCAACGCATCGGCCTTGACCTGCTGTGGGTCGCGCATGAACTTAGCCGACAGCTGCTTGATGCCGCTCGGGTAGGTGGCGGAGAACAGCAGGGTTTGCCGGCGTGCAGGGGTCTGTTCGATGATCTCGGCGATGCTGTCGTAGAAGCCCATGTCGAGCATGCGGTCGGCTTCATCGAGGACCAGGGTGTTGAGGCCGTCGAGCTTCAACGTTTCTTTGCGCAGGTGCTGTTGGATGCGCCCTGGGGTGCCGACGATGATCTGTGCGCCATGCTCCAACGAGCCGATTTGCGGGCCGAACGGCACGCCGCCACACAGGGTAAGAATCTTGATGTTGTCGGCCGAGCGCGCCAGGCGGCGCAGCTCTTTGGCGACTTGGTCGGCCAGCTCGCGGGTGGGGCAGATCACCAGCGCCTGGCAACCGAAGTAGCGTGGGTTGAGCGGGTTGAGCAGGCCAATACCAAACGCGGCGGTCTTGCCGCTGCCGGTCTTGGCCTGGGCAATCAGGTCCATGCCCTTGAGCATTACCGGCAGGCTCTGCGCTTGAATCGGAGTCATCTCGGTGTAACCGAGGGACTCGAGGTTCGCCAGCATGGCGGGGGAAAGCGGCAGAGAAGAAAAAGCGGTGTTGGTCACGGTACAGGCCTGCTAAACGAAATGGCGTGCAGTGTAACAGGCTGCGCCCTACGCCCTGACGTTAACAGGCGGCCGGTCGTGGGCCGGCGCTAGAAGAGGTCAATCGGGTCGACGTCCAGCGACCAGCGCACTGCACGGCCGCTGGGCATCTGTTCCAGGGCCAGCATCCAGCTGTTGAGCAGGCGGTGCAGCGGTGCGCGGGCGTTGGCCTGCAGCAGTAATTGTGCGCGGTAGCGGCCAGCGCGGCGTTCCATCGGTGCGGGGACCGGGCCGAGCAGTTCGATGCCGCTGAGTTTCAGCTCCCCTAGGAGCAGCTCTGCTTCTGCGCAGGCATCGTCGAGAAAACCCTCGGCCTGACCCGGGTTATGCGCCTCGGCGCGCAGTAGGGCGAGGTGGCAGAACGGCGGCAGACCAGCGCCGCGGCGTTCGCTCAGGGCCTGTTCGGCGAAGGCGAAGTAGCCTTGTTCGGTCAGCTGCACCAATAACGGATGGTCGGCCAGGTGGCTCTGGATAATTACCTTGCCCGGCTCCTCGGCGCGTCCGGCACGTCCAGCGACTTGTACGATCAGCTGGGCCATGCGCTCGCTGGCGCGGAAATCCGCAGAAAACAGGCCGCCGTCGGCATCCAGAATCGCCACCAGGGTGACGCGGGGGAAGTGGTGCCCTTTGGCGAGCATCTGCGTGCCGACCAAGATGCACGGTTCACCACGCTGTACGGTATTGAACAGCGTGGTCATGGCCTCTTTACGTGAGGTGCTGTCGCGATCGACGCGCAGCACCGGGACGTTCGGGAACAGCGTCTCCAGGCGCTCTTCCGCACGCTCAGTGCCAGCCCCCACAGGACGCAGGTCGACGTTGTTGCACTTCGGGCAGTTGCTCGGCTGGCGTTCGGCGTGCCCGCAGTGGTGGCAGCGCAGCTCGCGTGAGCGTTGGTGCACGGTCATTCGCGCATCACAACGCGGGCATTCCGATAACCAGCCGCAGTCATGGCACAGCAGGGTCGGGGCGAAGCCACGGCGGTTGAGGAACACCAGCACCTGCTGGCCGGCTTGCAGGGTCTGGGCGATGGCTTGCTGCATCGGCCCGGAGATGCCGGAATCCAGCGGTCGGCTTTTCACGTCCAAACGCAAAAAACGTGGCTGTTTGGCCCCGCCGGCACGCTCGCGCAGGTGCAGCATGGCGTAGCGGCCGTTATGGGCGTTGTGCAGGCTCTCCAGCGAGGGCGTGGCCGAGCCGAGCACAATCGGGATGTTCTCTTGATGGGCGCGCACCACGGCCAGGTCGCGGGCGTGATAACGCAGGCCCTCTTGCTGCTTATAAGAAGCGTCGTGTTCTTCATCGATGATGATCAGCCCCGGCCGCTGCATGGGGGTGAACAGTGCCGAGCGGGTGCCGATGATGATGTCGGCTTCGCCATCGCGCGCGGCCAGCCAGGCCTCCAAGCGTTCACGGTCATTGACTGCCGAATGCAGCAGGGCGATGCGCGCATTGAAGCGCTGCTCGAAGCGCGCCAGGGTCTGCGGGCCGAGGTTGATTTCCGGGATCAGCACCAGGGCCTGCTTGCCGGCCTCCAGGGTTTCGCGGATCAGCTGCAGATACACCTCGGTCTTGCCGCTGCCGGTCACGCCGGCCAAGAGAAAGGCGTTGAAGTTGTTGAGGCCCGAGCGGATCGCTTCGGTGGCGGCGCGTTGCTCGGCATTCAGCGGCAGTTCCGGCTGTGCCAGCCACTTGGCATGTCGCTCGCTGGGGGCGTGGCGGCGCACGTCCACCTGTACCAGGCCTTTCTCCAACAACAGGTCGAGGCTGTCCTTGTTCAGCTGCAGCTTGCTCAGTAATGCATGCGCGACGCCATGCGGGTGCTGGGCGAGGGTCTGCAGGGCATCACGCTGGCGCGGCGCGCGACTCAGGCGTGGGTCATCGAGTTGTGCGCCCTCGACGACGGACCAGAAGCGCTGCTGGCGTACTTCCGCCGGTTCGCCCTGGCGCAGCAGCACCGGCAGCGCCCAGCTCAAGGTGTCACCGAGGCTGTGCTGATAGTACTGCGCAGACCACAGGCACAGCTTGAACAACGCCGGCGGCAGCGGTGATTGGGCGTCGAGCAGCTGCAGGGCGGGCTTGAGTTTGTCCGCCGGGACCTCGCTGTGGTCCGTCACCTCAATCAAAATGCCGATCATCTCGCGCCGCCCGAACGGCACGCGCAACCGCGCACCCGGCTGCAGCGCGCTGCGCGCTACCCCGGCGGGGGCGCGGTAGTCGAACAGGCGGCGCAGCGGCGAGGGCAGGGCGAGGCGCAGAATGACGTCGGGCACGCAAAGGCTCCAGCGGACAGGGCAGGATCTTAGCACGCAGCCAGTCGACGGCCGGCCTTGCGTCACTGCGGTGAGCTGGTATTATCGCCGGCCTAATTCCGCGCGGTACCCGACAATAGTGTCTGGTGGCGGCGTGACAGCCCTGAGGAATCACCATGAAAGCCGATATCCACCCGAACTATGTAGCCATCACCGCCACTTGTAGCTGTGGCAACGTGATTGAAACTCGCTCCACCCTGGGCAAAGCACTGCCTCTGGACGTGTGCAACGAGTGCCACCCGTTCTACACCGGTAAGCAGAAAATGCTGGATACCGGCGGCCGTGTTGATCGCTTCAAGCAGCGTTTCGGCATGTTCGGCGCCAAGCAGTAAGCTTGCGCGCAGCGCCGCAGACCCGCATGGGTTGCACCGCGCTACTGAAAAAGGCGTCCCTAGTGGGCGCCTTTTTTGTGTGCGGGTTTTATCTCGATGCTGCGCTGGCGTTCTGCCCCGCGTCGGGCAATTTGCCGAGCGTCACGGTGCAGCGTGTGGTGGACGGCGACACGTTGCGCCTGGCCGACGGCCGTTCTGTGCGCCTGATCGGCCTGAATACGCCGGAGCTGGGCCGTCAGGGACGCAGCGCTGAGCCCTTTGCCGAGCAGGCCCGCAAGCGCTTGCAGGTGTTGCTGGCGGCCAGTGACGAACGCGTCTTCTTACACGTTGGCCAGCAGGAAAAAGATCATTACGGGCGCACCCTGGCGCATGTCTATGACAACCGTGGCCGCAATCTGGAAGCACAGCTGCTCAGCGAAGGCTTGGGCTATCAGGTGGCTGTGGCGCCTAATCTGGCCCTGGTGCGCTGCCAGCAAGCTGCCGAACGCAGTGCGCGGCAGGCGCGTGCCGGGCTCTGGCGGCGCTCGCCCGTGCAAGCGCCGGCGCAGCTGAAGCAGGGCGGTTTTGCCTTGGTGCAGGGGCGCATTAAGCGCATCGAACGCAATGGCGGCGGGCTGTGGCTGGAGATGGCTGACGGCCTGGTGCTGCATATCGCCCGCCGTGCGCTGGGCAATTATGACCTGCGCGCTGTCCAAGGGCTTGAGGGGCGTCAGGTCGAAGCCCGTGGTTGGGTGATTGATCGCGCCAAGCGTGGTGGTTTAAGTAAGGGACAGGCACGCTGGATGCTACCGTTGACGGACAAGTCCATGCTGGAGGTGCTGCCATGATCATGCGTATGTGGTTATTACTGGTGTTGCTGCAATTGGCCGGGTGCGCGGTTAATCCAGCCACCGGGCAAAACAACTTCGTGATGATGAGCGAGCAGCAAGAGCTCGACCTCGGTCGCCGCTACAACCAGCAGATCCTCAAAGAAAATCCGCGTTACGCCGACGAGAAGCTGCAGGCCTATGTGCAACAGGTCGGCGAGCGTGTGGCCAAGTACAGCCACCGTAGCCAGTTGGCTTATCAATTCACCGTGGTCGACAGTCCGGATATCAACGCCTTTGCCTTGCCGGGTGGCTACATCTACATCCATCGCGGGCTGCTCGCCTATCTCAGTTCGGAGGCCGAACTGGCGGCCGTGCTGGGCCATGAAGTGGGCCACGTAACCGCACGGCACAGCGTGCAGCAGCAAAGCCAGTCCACTGCCTGGGGGCTGCTTGGCCAGGCCGTGGCAATTGGCACTGGCGTCGGTGCGGCCGCTGATGTCACCGGTGCATTGGGCGGCGCTATCGTGCGCGGCTATGGCCGCGACATGGAGCTTGAGGCGGACGGCCTGGGCGCGCAGTACCTGGCGCGCAGCGGTTATGACCCGCAGGCGATGATCGAAGTGGTCAAGGTGCTGAAAAACCAGGAAGACTTCGCGCGCGACCAGGCCGCGGAGCGCGGTGAAGCACAACCTGCCGGCGGTTATCACGGGGTTTTTGATACGCACCCGGATAACGACCGCCGCCTGCAACAGGTGCTGGGGCCGGCGCGTGCCTTGGCCACTGGCCAGCAGGAGGTTAATCGCGAAGCCTTTCTCAAGCGCCTGGAGGGTTTGCCCTTTGGTGACTCCGCTGAAACCGGTGTACGTCGTGGTCAGCGTTTCTACCATGCGCAGTTGGACTTTACCCTGGCCTACCCAAAAGGCTGGACGCTGATCAATCGCCCGGACGCGCTGATCGGTCATACCGCCGACCAGCAGGCGTTTATCGCGATGACGCTGGAAGCTAACCCGCAGCAGCTAGCGCCCGCGCAGTTGCTCCGCCAGCGTGCGGGCAATCAGCGCTTGGTGGCCGGGGTCGAGTTACAACAAGCCGGTCTAAAGGGCTACAGCGCGGTCATTCCTGGCAATGCGGCCAAGCGCGTAGCGATCATTCAGCACGGCGCAAAGTCATATCTATTTGTTGCGGCGGTGCGTGGTCGGGCCGCGCTGGAAAGCCAGGATGAGCAATTTTTAAGCGTGATCAAAAGCTTTCGGCCGATGAGCCGCGCCGAGCGTAAAGAGGCGCAGCCATTACGTTTGCACATGGTCAAGGTCAAACCCGGGCAAACCATTGAGGCGCTGGCTAAGGGCAGCAAGTTACCGGGTGATGCGCTGAAGGCGCTGCGCTTGTTGAATAACCTCTACCCTTCAGGTCAGCCGCGTGCGGGTGATTGGCTGAAGGTCGTGCGCTAGGGCCTGCGTGCGTATACGGACTCAGCAGTCTTGTGCAGTTGTATACAACTTGCGTATCCTCGGCCGCCTGCCTGTTCAACAGCCCAAAGCGGAAATGCCTATATGTCTGATTTGAAAACAGCCGCTCTCGAATATCACGCTAAGCCCCGTCCGGGTAAGCTGAGTGTCGAGTTAACCAAGCCCACCGCAACCGCACGCGACCTGGCTCTGGCTTATAGCCCGGGCGTCGCTGAGCCTGTGCGCGAAATCGCGCGTGATCCGGAGTTGGCGTATCGCTACACCGGCAAAGGCAACCTGGTGGCAGTCATTTCTGACGGTACCGCTATTCTTGGTCTTGGTGACCTCGGTCCGTTGGCGTCCAAGCCGGTTATGGAAGGTAAAGGCGTGCTGTTCAAGCGCTTTGCCGGTATCGACGTATTCGACATCGAAGTCGAGTCCGAGAGCCCGCAGGCCTTTATCGACACCGTACGCCGTATCTCCATCACCTTCGGTGGTATCAACCTGGAAGACATCAAGGCACCTGAGTGCTTTGAAATTGAACGCACGCTGATCGAACAGTGCGATATCCCGGTATTCCACGATGACCAGCACGGCACCGCGATCGTGACCGCTGCGGGCATGCTCAATGCGCTGGAAATTGCCGGTAAAACCCTGCCAGAAGCCAAGATTGTGTGCCTGGGGGCTGGCGCTGCCGCGATCTCCTGCATGCGCTTGCTGGTGAGCATGGGTGCCAAGGTTGAGAACATCTTCATGGTCGACCGCAAAGGCGTGATCCACGCTGGTCGTGACGACCTGAACCAGTACAAGGCGGTATTCGCCAGCGAAACCAGCAAGCGCACCCTGTCTGACGCGCTGGAAGGTGCTGATGTGTTCGTCGGGCTGTCCGGAGCCAACCTGCTGGCGCCTGCCGACCTTAAGCGCATGGCTGCCAACCCAATCGTCTTCGCCTGCTCCAACCCGGATCCGGAAATCAAGCCGGAGCTGGCCCATGAAGTGCGTGATGACGTGATCATGGCCACCGGTCGCTCCGATTACCCGAACCAGGTCAACAACGTGCTGGGCTTCCCGTTCATCTTCCGTGGTGCTCTGGACGTTCGCGCGACCCGCATCAACGAAGAAATGAAGATCGCCGCGGCCCTGGCCCTGCGTGATCTGGCCAAACTGCCGGTGCCGCAGGAAGTCTGTGACGCTTACGGCGGCATCGCTCTGTCGTTCGGTCGTGAGTACATCATTCCGAAGCCAATGGACCCACGCCTGATCACTTTGGTCTGCGATGCGGTTGCCAAGGCGGCGATTGAAAGTGGTGTGGCGACACTGCCCTATCCGAAGCATTACCCGTTGCAGTCGGTTAACGACGTGTTCAACGGCTAAGCGATTGGCTCTAGAGCAATAAAAAACCCGCTACGGCGGGTTTTTTATTGCTGCTATTTCGGCTTTATCAGACCGCTCGCTTGGGCGTTCGCGGCTTTAGAACAGGTCGATAGGAGCGACTTGATCGGCAGGCAGTGGGCTGCCTGGGATATACATGCCAGGCTCGAACTCGCCCATGGGCGGCGGCGAGTCTTCACTCTTGAATAGCTCGAAGTAAGCATTCGGCGTGTCGGGCGTGGCTGCCCGGCCGCTGTGAGGGTCGATGCGCAGGGTCAGTATGCCTTCAGGTTCTGGCAGTACGTGACTGGGTTTGTCCTTCAATGCGGCGGCCATGTAACTCATCCAGATCGGCAGCGCCACGGTGCCGCCATATTCATTGCGACCAAGGCTTTCCGGCTGATCGAAGCCGGCCCAGACGGTGGTGATGTAATCGGCGTTATAGCCCGAGAACCAGCTGTCTTTCGACTCGTTGGTGGTGCCGGTTTTGCCCGCCAGATCGTCCCGGCCCAGTGCCATGGCGCGTCGGCCGGTGCCGCGCTTGATCACGTCCTGAAGCAGGCTGGTCATGATGTAAGCCGTGCGCTCGTCAATGATCTGCTCGGCAAGCACTGGTTCAGGCAGTGCTTGTTCATCGTCTTGTGCGGCGTTGTCACGTTCAGCTCGCAAGGTAACGCTTGTTGGTGTCTGCATCGGGTTGGCATTGAACAGCGGCTTGCCGGTGCGGTCCTCGATCCGTTCAATCAGATACGGCTCGGTTTTGTAGCCGCCGCTGGCAAAAACACTCCAGCCTTCGGCAATTTCCATTGGCGTTAGGCTTGCGGTGCCCAGGGCCAGGGATAGATTGGGCGGCAGGTCCTTTTTCTCAAAGCCAAAGCGCTCGATATAGCTCAGGGTGCTGTTGATGCCGAGGTCTTGCAGCAGGCGAATGGAAACCAGGTTGCGTGAGCGGTACAAGGCTTCACGCAGGCGGATCGGGCCGAGGAAGGTGTTGTTGTCATTCTTCGGTCTCCAGACCTGCGACTGGCTGTCTTCAGCAAAGACAATCGGCGCGTCATTGACCAGCGTGGCGGCGGTATAGCCTTTATCCAGTGCGGCACTGTAAACGAAGGGTTTGAAGCTTGAGCCCGGCTGCCGCTTGGCCTGTACGGCGCGATTGTAGTTACTTTGTTCGAAGGAGAAACCGCCGACCAGCGCGCGAATTGCGCCGTTGTTGGGGTCTAGCGAGACCAGTGCGCTCTGCGCAGCGGGCAGTTGCACGAAGCGCAGGCTATCGTCGGCTTGGCGTTGCACGCGGATCAGGTCGCCGATCTGGCTAACATCCGCAGGCTGCTGTGGCCGTGGGCCGATGCTGTTGGTGTGCAGGAAGGGGCGCGCCCATTTCATGCTGTCCCAGGCAATGGCATGTTCCTCGCCGTTGCGCAGCAGGACCATGATGCCGCTTTTCTCTACGCTCGTGACTATGGCCGGCTCCAGGCCGCCTAGTGATGTTTGTTTGTTCAGCTCGCTCAGCCAGTTCTCTTTGGTCATGCCCGGCAGGCGGCTTTCCGG